>CAZUFQ010000855.1:0-3292 GCA_964618735.1 uncultured Enterobacteriaceae bacterium | reverse complement strand
CTATGGGCGTGGTGGGGTCGTTTCTTATATATATGTATCTTCCCCAGTGGCGACGTGTGTTCCTCTATCTGCTGCCTATGAGCATTGGGGCGCTCGCAAAGCCTCCAGCAGTGGTGTTTGCGCCGCTCTTCTTCGTCTATCTCCTTTTTTTTGAGAAACAGTTGGCCATTCCTGATCTCTTCTCCCGACGATCCTGGCAAGCAGTGCGTGAAGCCGTCTGGACGAGTCTACCCGCTTTCATTCTGGGAGGCGTCTTATTTAAATTTACCGAGTTTATGAACGCTATCGCAGTGACTTATGGGGGAGGGGACCGTTTTCATTACCTGCTGACCCAAATTTTTATGTGGTTGCATTACGGGCGGTTATTTCTTTTCCCCATAGGCCTCTCAGCGGATACGGATTTTCAACTCATCTCAGACTGGTATGACTCCCGAGTTGCCGCTGGCGTATTGTTCACGGCGCTGCTGATCCGCATAATCTGGGGCGCGTCGAAAACGGCCGCACTTCGGCCTGTGGCGTTCGGGATCGCCTGGTTTCTTCTCGCTCTCTTGCCGGCGTCGAGCCTGTTTCCTTTAGCCGAAGTGACCAACGACCATCGATTCTTCTTTCCCTATATTGGACTGTCGCTAGCAGTGGTCTGGTGGCTGGCTCTGCAAACACAACGCTGGTTCGAGACCCAGTCGCAGCTGCGTCCCTTTGTTGTTCCAGCCGTGTGCGCTGTCGCCTTGCTCGTACTCTGCGGGCACGCCGTTGGCACGTATCAGCGCAATAAGGCGTGGCTCTCCGAAGAGACACTGTGGCGGGACGTAGTTGAGAAGAGCCCTGCCAATGGACGGGCGTGGATGAACTATGGTCTGGTGCAGATGGGACAGGGCAAGTATGAGGAGGCTAAAAGACTCTTTGACCGGGCAGCCGTCTACACGCCGAACTACTCGTTTCTTGAAACGAATCTGGGCATTGTCACGGACAAGCTGGGCGATGGGAAACTGGCTGAGTCGCATTTCCTACGAGCTTTGCAACTGCAGCCTGATTTTGTCGGTGGGCATTATTTTTATGGGCGCTGGCTAATCAATCAGGGCAGGGCTCCTGAAGCGATTCCCCATCTGCAACGGGCTAGCGCGTTGAGCCCCGCCTTGCCTGAATCTCGCACTTTGCTCATGGAGATTTATTTTGTCAAGAATGATAAGGCGGACTTGAACGCCTTGGTACAAGAAACTCTTGCGGTTGCGCCGACCGACCCTGTCGCGTTAGCCTATACAAGCGGAGAGATTCCTATAAAGGTCCAAACTCCGAACGCGCAAACATACTACAATCGGGGTGTGGCTTTCACGAATCAAGCTTCTCATCTGGAGGCTGCACTGGCGTATCGACAAGCGCTGAAGCTCGATCCCACTTCGGCTGATGCGTACAATAACCTTGGCTGGTCTTTAGCCAAGCTCGGATTTTACCAGGAAGCGATTCCGGCTTTTGAGCAGGCTCTCCATTTGCGCCCCGAATATGCGCTCGCCCAAAATAATCTGAACTGGGCGAAGACCCAGCTCAAGCAGCCTTAAAAGACCAGCACACCACCGTTAATACATTTGAGAGATTGCATAGCCATCATAAGAAGATACCTTGTGATGGTGTCCAGTATTGCTCTTCCCGTTTTCCCCCGGGCTTCTCCGAGCGCGGGCGGAGGTGTCGACCAAGCAGGCGAACGCGGTCGCAGAGATCAGAACAGTCTCACGAGTCTTGCAGGATGCGTCGTTGCGCCGCCAGCTCAATCCCAGAAGCGTCACGCGCGATGGCCTCGCCCCGACGGCGACAGTCAAGGCAAGATCCCCGGTTGTGATCTTAGTCTCGTGAGCCGCGGCCACGACATTGTTTCTGCCATGGTGGGTGCAGCACACGGGACATACGCGTGTCAGATAATTTACGAACAATGCAACAAATCAGCTCGGTACTCGGAGGACTCGTGAGTGACTCCAGAGCCGCTGTGTATGCAACAGGAGGAAAACCATGAGAATAGTGATGGTATTAACCTCACACGATCAACTCGGCAACACTGGCCACAAAACGGGCTTCTGGCTGGAAGAGTTTGCGGCGCCGTACTTCGTCTTTAGCGACGCCGGGGTGCAGTTGACGCTCGCGTCTCCCAAAGGCGGCCAACCACCGATCGATCCCAAGAGCGACCTCCCGGAAAATCAAACCGAGGCGATGGCGCGGTTTAAGCGCGATGCGGTCGCGCAACAGGCCCTGGCGCAGACCGTGAAGCTTGCCGACGTGAAAGCGGAGGACTATGACTCGATCTTCTATGTCGGCGGGCACGGTCCCATGTGGGATCTCGTCGACAACCCGGTCTCGATCGCGTTGATCGAGTCTTTCTACAATACCGGCAAGCCCGTGGCGGCGGTCTGTCATTCGCCGGCCGTCTTCCACAAGGTCACCTACAACGGTGCGCCGCTGGTAAAGGGGAAGCGCGTGACGGGCTTTACCAACGGGGAAGAAGAAGCGGTTCAGCTCACTCATGTGGTGCCCTTCCTCGTCGAAGATGAGCTGAAGCGCGTGGGTGGCCTGTATGAGAAAGCGGCCGATTGGCAGAGTTTTGTCGTCGTGGATGGACGAGTCCTGACCGGACAGAATCCAGCCTCGTCGACCTCTGCCGCCCAGGCGCTGCTCAAACTGGTCGCGGGGGAAAAGGCGGCGTAGCACACGACGCCAGCGTTAGAGGAGAGGGCCGCAATGGTGCGAAAATTTGTCGGTGCGACCCGACTGAACGTTGGGTCGCGGGCGCCGAGTACTGAGGGTTCCGGTGCAACTTACAAAATGGAAATAAAGGAGCGCTTTCTGGTAGTGGTGCAATTTCTCCTGAACGGATGAACCCCGGCAACGACCGACCCTTGCGTCCACCGTGTAGGGGCTTGATTCATCAAGCCCTGTGGCGGGTCCGATGAATCGGACCCCTACCGCATAAGAGGGTAACCTGATTAAACTGCACCACGACCCGCTTTCTCGACGGGTTGCTCATGCAGCCAGCACGGTCTCCCCCACCTGTGAAATCCGTGTGTGAGCGGGGCACAGAGGCGAGATATCAAATTGCTTTTTCTTGATCTGGTGGACAAGTTCAATCCCAGCGATCGTGATGAGCGCGTGCTCGAAGCGCTTGAACCCTAACATGGGTCCTACTCTTTGTTGCCATGCGCCTATCATAACGAGCTGGGGCAGAGGACGAAATCTGCAACAACGCCCGACGCGGGCTCCAGCTCCTCCATGTCGTCCGAAACCAACGCCTGTGTTGCTAGGCCGTAGCGAT
>CAZUFQ010000854.1:0-3298 GCA_964618735.1 uncultured Enterobacteriaceae bacterium | reverse complement strand
AGGGTAAGAGGTTGGCGCATGCAGTGTGTCTCCTATCCGCAGAGCGGAAGCTGGGGGCGTTGTATGAGATTTCTGCCGGCTGCCCGCACTGCTAGACAAGCCAGCAGTGGCGCATGGCGAAAGAGGACTGGGATTAGGTTGAAGCTCACCTCGGATGCAGGCGAAAGACTGGGATGAGGGGGTGTTATAAGTAGCAGATAGGGAGAGACCCTCCCGTGGGAACTCGCGGCGTAATGATGGCGAGCGATATTAAGCAACATAGCAGACCAACAATACTCCCGACTGCCGGTTTCACCATTTGCTCCCTGACGCCCGTGGTGACCATGTGGGGCAATCAGTTCATCGCTGCAGTCATTGTTTTGCTCGTGCGAGATCGTCTCTTGATTCAAAGAGACGGTGTTTCTAACGAAGAGCAAACGGTCTCGACGCGCTCGTTACAAAGGGCAAACTCCGTGCCGGGAAGGCGAAGCCAACGTTTTTCGGTTGTGAGCAATGCCGACGACGAGGCTGGACTCCCCGCTTTGACAAAAATGACAAAAATTGTGTCAGTCTGACCTGACACCTACCGTGCTCGCAGTGTTCCTATCTGTTCTATCCAGGGTGTTCGTGAATGCTTCCTTGCTTCCATTCGAACGAAGATGCAGCCTTATACAATTTAAGGAACCATTTTGTCAAGTGTTGTAATCAAGAGGGGTATAAAAAAATTCCCTGCCGGTAAGCAGTCGATGTTCTTATATGAGGTAAGAGGGCGAGGGGTTTTCTACTCCGTCTATAACTTACATAAGCAACGCCGTTTGGCTTTCCTTCAGATTCTCCAAACTTTCAGTGATGCAGAGAGGCGATGAACGAATCGCTACCGCTTATTGCCGAAAGTCTCCAAACGGTGCAAACTCAGTTACGAGCCGAACCGGACCCGAAAAAGCGCTCCCGTTTGTAAGCTCTGTACTTGCTGGCCAGTAAGCCAAGCTTCCTCAGTATACCGGAAGGCCATTTCGTCTTGCCAAACCCTTTCCTTACTTGCGTAAGTTGACTAAAATCCTGCCCTTTTTTTACCATAAGGCTTTTTACTCCCGCGGACTCGCTTTTCTCCGATGCGGATGGTACACCACCTAACGGTGTGTTTGATGCTCGTGGAGGAAGATCATGGATACGACCGCGCCGTTGCCGTTGATGCTTGCTGACTGTCGAGTGCTCGACTTCACGCAGTACCTCGCTGGTCCGACGGTCACTCGTCTCATGGCGGAAATGGGCGCAAAAATTATTAAAGTCGAACAAGCGCCTATGGGCGATCCCTCTCGCTTGTTGCCCTTTATTAAGCAGGGGAGGAGCGGCTATTTTGTCCAGCAGAATCGAGGCAAGCGCAGTCTCTGTGTGGATTTTAGCAAACCTGAGTCGATCGACTTGTTGCGCGCCTTAGCGAATAATGTTGACGTTGTTGTCGAGAATTATGGTCCTGGCGTATTAGAAAAACGCGGTCTCGATTACGAATCGCTCAGAAAAACTAATCCCAAATTAGTCATGGTGTCGATCTCTGCGTTTGGCCGCAAAAGTCCCCTGTCTCACCGCGTGGGGTATGATCTGATTGCTCAAGCGTTTTCTGGCATTATGCATATGACGGGCGAGCCTGACGGGCCTCCGCAATTCGTTGGCCTTGGCATCGCTGACGTTGGTAGCGGCGTCCATGCGTTTGCCGCTCTGGGTTATGCATTGTACTATCGTGAAAAAACTGGAGTGGGACAACATATCGATCTGGCGATGGTCGATTCACTGTACCATATGCATGAACTCAACGTGCAAGCGCACGCCTTGAGCGGGGGGCAATATGTGCCAATGCGCAGCGGATCGCATCATCCGCTGGTGTGCCCGTGCGGCGCATTCAAGGGACCACAAGGATGGATTGTGATTTTAGCGCTCGATCGCCAATGGCCGAGTGTAGCGCAAGCAATGGGCAAACCCGAATTGGTGAACGATCCCCGATTTGCTACGGGCGCTGACCGTGGGAAACATCAACGCGAGCTGATTCCTCTGATTGAAGCCTGGCTTCAGTCGTTTCCTACGGACGAAGCAGCATTGCAAGCGTTAGAGGCGCAGCGGATTCCCTCGGCTCCAGTGATGGCCGTGGCGGATTCCCTCAATCATCCGTACTTCCAAGCGCGCAACATGGTGCGTACGGTGCCAGATCCACTACTCGGTGAGATTACCATTCCGGGCTTTCCACTCAAATATTCAGCCTTTCCTGACTTACCAGAACTCCAGGCTCCGCTGCTTGGGGAACACAATGACGATATCCTACGCGATCATCTCACCTACACCTCTGAACAGATTGCGGCTCTACATGAACAAGGCGTTCTTTTCTCAGACAACAAATAACCCATATGATGAAGGAGGAAAACCTATGGCGACTATCGCAACGGACCAAGTAGAAATCTTCGGCAAAGGCGTGCTGCAATCCGAAGGCGTCGTGATCGATAAAGAGGGCAATGCCTGGGGCGGCGGACGGAATGGCAAAGTCTACAAAGTGAGCCCTGACGGCAAGGTGCACGAAGTGGCCCAACTGCCAGCCGGGTCAATTCCGAATGGCGTCGCGCTCGATCGCGCAGGCAATTTTGTCTATTGTGATCTTGGCAAGAAAGCGGTGATGCGTTGTGCGCCAGACGGAAAAGTGTCGATGATTGCCGATCGCGTAGGGTCGGTGACGCTGACCTTGCCAAACTTCTGTAGTTACGACGAAGAAGGCAACCTCTACGTCTCGAATTCGAGTACGTGCGACATTAATACCCTCCTGCCCGAGTTGGAAAAACCTGCGCCGAATGGGGCATTGGTCCGTATTCGACCAGATGGGCGGGGCGATGTCGTGGCCGAAGGTCTCTATCTGGCCAATGGCACAGCGATGGATCCCAATGAAGATGCCGTGTATGTGTTAGAAAGCACTAGATACGACTGCCTACGTATTCAAATTAAGAAAGATGGCACATTTGGCAAGCCGGAAGTATACTCGAAAGGCTTTCCGGCGATTCCTGATGGGATGGCTTTTGATGTCGATCGCAATTTGTACATCACTTTGCCTGCTCGCATCGTCGGCGCCGGTTTTACGCCCGCTAACCAAATCCTCAAGGTTGATCCGAACGGCAGTTGGTCCATGCTGATCGAAGACCCGACGGGAGAGCGGGTGATTTTCCCAACAAACTGTGCGTTTGGTGGACCGGGGATGCAAGACCTCTTTATCGCCAATTTGGAAGGCGAGCACTTTGGCAAGGTCCATCCCTCGTTCCGTGGGCACCCGTTGTATGAACACATA
>CAZUFQ010000853.1:0-3301 GCA_964618735.1 uncultured Enterobacteriaceae bacterium | reverse complement strand
GCCATCGGGACCTTCGCTTTTCTAGAAGCGGACGATCGGCTTGATGCTGCCGGTGTGACACTAGAGGCAAAGAAAAACCAGGACGGATATGTGTTGACTGGTGTGAAAATGTTCGTTCCGTTCGCCGCGGTGGCGGATGTCCTGCTCGTCGCGGCGCGCACGAGCGGTAACGGGGAAGCCGGAGTGAGTTTATTCCTTGTCGATGGTAAAGCGGCTGGATTAGAAGTGCGTCCATTAGATATTTTCGATCAGACACGCCGAGTGTATGAAGTCGAGTTCAAAAATGTGATCACGCCAAAGGACGCACTGGTCGATAGGGAAGGGGAAGGGTGGAAAAGTGTTGCGCGCGTACTCGATGCCGCCTGTGTCGCCTTGGCGGCGGATAGCCTCGGCGGCTCGCAAAAAGCGCTGGAAATGGCAGTCGAATACACCAAAGTGCGAACGCAGTTCAATCGACCTATTGCTTCGTTTCAGGCGCTCAAACATATGGCGGCGGAGATGATCAGTGAAATCGAGCCAGCGCGTTCGTTAGTATGGTACGCCGCGCATGCGTTCGATGCGCTTCCGCGAGAAGCTTCGCGCGCTGCCGCGCTCGCCAAAGCCCGACTCTCTGATGTGTACGCTCGCACGACCAATCGCGCTGTTCAGATGCATGGCGGCATCGGTTTCACCTGGGAGCACGATATGCACTTCTGGTTTAAGCGGGCCAAGTGGAACGAGTTCGCGTTTGGTGATGCGACCTATCATCGCGAACGACTGGCGCAGTTGGAAGGGTTTTGATGACTCGCGTATAAGAGAGTTTGTGGAGGCGATCCTAGCGCCTCCTGCTCGGTGTTGGTTTCCTACTCGAGTTTTTGCAATTTCCGAAGAAATTCTATCGTCTAATAAAATAACACGAGGACAAAGTCGGAGAGCGGCCGTGATTTTTGTGCAAGCCATGATAATAATAGCACTGTAAGTGAAGAACGAATTCACTGGAACATATAGCTGGGCATATAAAGAGTGCATATATATAATAGAAGACATGGATAACGTAGCGTCATCATCGCTCCTGGTCTTCCTAGCTGGCGTGGGTATCCGGTGTGGACGGCGTGGTTGTGGGTGGTGCGGGGATGATAAAGAAAGAAAACTTTGTGGCGATGTTTACCTAAGTAGATCCGGAACGGGAGGCTACCAAGCGTGTTCATCACCTAGAGAGCAGAATGATCAACTCGCCCGGTTTCATGTTTTGCTCTCGGTAAGCGAAAACACATGACGACATTAGGAGAAAACTCGACGGCCATGCGTGCAAACACAACATCAACAACAAAACGAGAGCGGCGTTCTGTGACAGAGAAAATTTTGACCTTATGCGCGAGCGGACGGTTTGGAGTGCGCGAGGCGATTGCTCATGTGACACGACACCGCGCCGCCACAAAAAGAAAATAGGCGTGTTGTCAGGAATATTGAGAAGGGAGGAGTCATCCTAATCACGACTTTTTCTTCATTCTCTCGCTAACCTGCTTCCTCGCTTTCTCAATCGTAGCGTAGGGCGCCTATGCGTATAGATAAAGGGCGCTGAAACGCTCCCTAATAACTTCTTTTGTACCCAGAACCGGATGTTAGAGCTTTAACAAAACAGTAAATCCCATTTGCTCAAAATGATGGTCATTGGTGAAGGCGTCCACCACACTCATCTGCCGCATGACCACAAACGACGTGCAATCGGTGAACGAGAACTCTTTGTCAGCGTACTGCTTGAAAAGCTGCCAGGCTTCTTCTTGCAGCTCTTCAGTAATATGGACGACGTAGACTACTCTACTGTTCCGCAGCCGTTCACCAAAATCGATCGCAGCAAAGTGCCCCACTTTCATGCGCAACCCTGTATAGGTTTCGTCTAATACGAAATTTGTGGTGACGTAGCGGCGTCCACTGCGGAGGAGAATTTTATTACTTTCGACTGCTGTCGCATGCAATTGGTCCCGCTTGCTGTTGAGAGCAATCCAGCCGTTTGCATCAGCAAACACCCAGTTCATTGCTGCGGGTTCTCCTCGTATAGATAGTGGTCGAGGTTAACTGAGAGATCTGAAGGAGCCTGAGACTCATAGCCTTCCATCTGGAAGATTGGATCTTCAGTGATATCGAACGGCTCTTCACTTTCTGGCAAATGCGTGATCCAGTCGTGAATGAAAGATTGGACTGACTTGCCGCTACGTCTAGCAGTTTGTTCTAACCGTTGATAATGTACCTCAGTCAATTCGATGGTTACTGTGGTCATGACGATATTCCCTTCGCAGGCCAATCTTGTGTGACGATCGTTGCCTTTTCACTTTTATAGCATGCTGCTCGGTTGAAAAATGTCCGCTGCTACGAATCCTTTCGATGTTGCAGGTGTTGTGGTTCGCTTTCGGTCTCCTAGATTACTACCCTACCTCTTCCAGCAATGCCTTGGCCTCTTGCAAATCCTTGGTGTCAAACCCTTCGGTGAACCAGTTGTAAATTGTAGACAACAGCTTGTGAGCTTCAGCTTGCTTGCCCTGCTGTCGCCACAGACGCGTCAAACTTATTAAAGCGCGCAGTTCGAGCGATTTGGCTTGCTGTTTTTGGGCAATCTCGATGGCTTTGAGAAAGCATTCTTCGGCTTCTGCCTCGGCTTGGGTGCTGGGTGTTAGGGGTTGGGGGTTGGTAACTTGGAATGTTGAACCTGGAACATTGAACTCTTTTTGTAGCGTCAGTTCCCCTTTGAGCCGATACAGCTCTGCCTCGTATCAACGTTCTTCATTCTTTTCTGTTATTGTCAAAGCTTCAGCTAGTGTAATCAGTGCTTCCTCAAATTGTCCTGTTTTGCTCTGCGCCTCCGCTAATAGAGCAAGACTATACGGCCGTAGGAACATGCTTCCAAAAGTCCGCTCTGGAGTCAGACCTTGGTGTATTTCAGCGATTCCTTTCTCTTCTTGCTTTTGCTCAGTCAAGGCCCAACCATGCAGCATGATCGCAAGCGTAAGATAATCCGGTAGTCCGTGTTCCATCATAAGGGGCATAGCTGCTTCTGTTTGCTCTCTAACCGTTTGGACATTCTTCCAGCAGAGCTGTTGAAATATGGCAGTCCAAACCAAAGCTAAGACAATACTTGGAGGGTGAGATAATTCTTGGGCCAAGAAGAACGCTTCACGATTTCTTTTAAGCGCTTGGTTCGGGTATCCACAACACCACAAGGCAAGAGATTCATCTGTTCCACTAAACACGCCAAGATCTGTTTCATAAATCCACATTTGATTACGACCGGAATGGGGATCGTAGAGAGTAAAAGCTTTCTCAAGAT
>CAZUFQ010000852.1:0-3313 GCA_964618735.1 uncultured Enterobacteriaceae bacterium | reverse complement strand
GTCGCTCAAACACTCCGGCAAAAATCATGTCCGCCATCGCGTACCGCACCCAGTAATCTTGCGTCGGCCGCATCCCCGCCGCAGTGATAGTCTTAAAACTAAAGCTGATCTCGCATCCAGGCACATTGGCCCGCTGCGTCGCCAGATGCATCAGTAGCGGCATGCTGAGCTCTGCCGCTGTGGCCCATAGCCGGTCGTACTGCGGATCTCGATAGGGTTGCCCCGGCAGCGGGGTCACCGGAATAAACATCCCGGTCAGTCCCAGCGTGGCGCAGCGTTCCAGCTCCGTGCAAGCTTCGTCAACATTATCGACATTTAGCATGCCAATGCCTTTAAGTCGCTGTGAGAAAGGTTTGCAGAAGTCGGCTATCCAATCGTTATAGGCGCGGCAGAGGGCGGAGAGCAGCTCACTATCGTCGAGGTGATACCAGAGCAGCCCTTGGCTGGGTTGCACGATGGCTCCCCAAATCCCATCGTGTTCGAGTGCGGTGATCATGGCTTCGGGTTTGTACGCTCCTTCTGGAACACCTTCCCAAGCGCCGACGAAGTCAATTTTTTCGGGATCCTCAAATCGCTGCCCAGCCTGCGAGACCGTCCCAATAGTTGATATCTGCAGGTCGCCTAAGAACCAGGCATCGGACTCTTTGCCCTCTGGCGTTTTTAGTCTCTTTACATACGGGGCGCGGGCGCGCAGCTTCCCAGACATACGGCTCGCGTAGAGGTCTGGGGGTTCGACAACATGGGTATCGCCAGAGATGATTTTGTGGTTGATCATGCTCTTTACCTTCTTGATATGATAAAGCACTACTTTTGAGTTTTCTGACCCCTGATCGGCAGCTCCAAACGTCCTTTTCCGAGGTGAATACCAAAGCGGCGCTACAAGCTGCCCTGATGGCCCCAGATGCTGCCCGCCGTGTGCACCTGCACCTGCCAGGTGGCGTCGTCCACTTCACGCGCGCCCCAGCCGTACTCCACATTAAACCCCGAGGGCGTGCGCAGATAGAATGACACCATGTGATCGTTCGTATGCTTCCCTAAGTTCATCACTATGGGAACCTGCTGCGCCTGACAGAGATAGTACGTCGCGCCCACGTCATCCAGCGATTGGAGTTGCAGCATAAAATGGTGCAGCCGCTTGGGCGATCCTGGTATCTTGGCGAAGGCGATCGTGTGATGTCGGGGATTACAGTGGAAAAACGCCACCTGCATCTTGACTTCCGGGGCCGGGGAGAACTTGACGAAGTCGCTGATGCGCATCCCCAACACGTCGCGATAGAAATGCAAGCTGCGGTCAAAATCCTCGACCCAGACCACAAAATGTCCCAGTCCTTGCTCGCCCGTTTTGAAGCCGGAGATCGATCGTGGGGACCGAAACGGATTGTCAAATACAACGAGGGGACCGTAGAAGATTTCCGAGGAGATGCCGCTAGGATCGGCAAATTTGATGAGCCCCGCTACTCGTCGCGCGTCCGCCTCCTCTACCGTGCCTGGCGTCACAGCCACCCCAGCCTGACGTAACTGCTCCGCCAGCGCGTGCAGCGCCTCTTCCGTGGCCACCTCCCAGCCAATGTACGCCAAGTCATCATCGCCGGTGGGATGGACGATAAAGCGATGAGGATACTCATCCATACGCAGGAAGAGCGAGCCGTCGGGGTCGCGCCCGTTGGGCTGCAAGCCCAGCACCTGTGCGGCAAACTGTTCCCACTGATCCACATCACGCACGCTCAATCCCAAATAGCCAAGTTGGGTGACGCTGGCCATGATCATTTTCCTCCTTTTCAACTATCGTAAAGCCGCCGCTCGTCGGGTCGCGCCGTTGCTACTCCCACGTCGACGAGTTGGGACTTCGACTCCATGGGACATCACTTTTTTCCACTGCCGCCAGATGCCTCGCTGTGTCAGCTCATCGGTGATCTGCCCGACAACCGAGCCATTCGTATCCTGGTGCTCTTGGTGACGACCCCGGGCAAGCAACAGCCATGGATCGACCCGGGCGCTGAGACCAACCTGGTTGCGCTCGAACATCTCTAGATCATCGGTGGCGCCGCCGCCAGCCGGACCGTAGAATGCTTCGTGGCCGCGCAGTCGCGCCGTGTTCAGCTCGGGCGGAGCCCCTTTTAGCAAAGTCGGATAGAGGAAGACCTCGGTCTCGTCTATTTTTATTGGTCGGATCACACGGATCTGCACGCCGATGAGAATCAGATTGGGAAACACCAACAGATGCGTGCCGCCCGCGGTGAGTAACTCCTCAGCCCGCGCTTGGCCGTGTCGGGCAATGAGGGCGTCCCGGTACGCCTGTCCTGAGGTTGTAGTTGGTATGATCACACGCAGGCGGGGACCATTGGTCTTATTGTAGAGGCGAAAATCGATCATCACATGCCCGTTACCCAGGTCCCGAGTTTGGGCAAGGGACTCACTACTCCCCAGATCGCTCAGATTGATTCCGGTCCGACGCCGAATGTTGTCAAAGAAACTTTGATGGACGAAATTTCCGTGGTACCCGTCCATGCCATTTTCGATCTGGAACTTCCAGTTCGCCCGGTACCCATACTTGTGGACTCCAGCCGTAACATCCAGTTCGCCTGCTGGTGAAAGGTCAATAAACAAGTCGAGCTGTTCCTTGACTCGCGGGCCTAAGTGTTCGTCTAACGTCATCCCCACCGGTGTTAGACTGCCGAAGACGAAGCCGCGGTACATGCCTAGGCGTGGTACTTTGCGCAGCCCGTAGTCTTCTTTGTGAAACGACGCGTCATAGCGGTCCGCATAGGTAACGCTCGCTAACTCTCCGTTGGTGCGATAGGTCCAGCCGTGATAAGCGCAGCGAAACATCTTGGCGTTGCCCCGCTCAACCTGGCAGACAGCATTGGCCCGATGAGTGCAACGGTTCATCAACAGCTGCACCTGGCCGTCGTCAGCACGCACCATGATAACCGACTGCTGTCCGATCTGCCGCAGGCGGAAGTCCCCCGGGTTAGGAATCTCACCGGCGTGGCCGACATAGACCCATCCCCGGGCGAAGATTTTGTCCATCTCTTCCTCGAAGATAGCCGGGTCCGTATACACTCGACCGTGTACACGGTCGTCCTTGACCAGCGCATCCACAAACCACGGACCGTTGAGGTAGCTGACATAGCCCCCAACCATACCCGCCGTGATGCCACCGTGATCCGCATCGACCTTGAACCGCATCTCTGAGGTGACATAGCCACCGAAGACGCCGAACACCCAGGCATCATCGTTCTCGCCGCGCATGGTGTAATCGGCGCCGACCTGGAAGCCCCAGCTGCCCTTTGCGAGCTGCATGAACACCGGC
>CAZUFQ010000851.1:0-3314 GCA_964618735.1 uncultured Enterobacteriaceae bacterium | reverse complement strand
TGAGGCAGAACTATCTTCGATATGGTTGCTCAAGTTTTTCGAGCGGCGAGTGTTCATCGGATCAGTGAGTCGTACTGCGGAGGGGAAGGCCGAACTGACAACTAAATCAAGATACTAAAGCTCATGATGACAAGCGAAATGATCGGCGAACTACACTCATTCCAGCTTTCGCTTGTGCCGGACATCTCGGGCAGCTTGCCCTAAAATGACGGAAAGCTGGGAGTAGGCTCGAACGACAAATCCATACCTTTGAAAGAAAATCCTATGACCTTTACTATTGAAATTCCACAAGAAGAGGACGGACACTGGCTCGGTGAAGTGCTGGAGTTGCCTGGGGTCTGGGCGTATGGCCAAACACAAGAAGAAGCGATCGATTACGCGCAAGCGTTAATGTTCCGCGTTGTCGCTGACCGAGTAGAGCATGGCGACCCAGTCCCTGATTAGTGCAACAATGGATATTCTCGTTAACATTGACGTCGCTCACTTGGAACAGGCGATTGAGTTCTACCAGAAAGCCCTCGACTTGCGACTTGGTCGTCGCTTGTTTGGCAATACCGTAGCTGAGATGCTCGGGGCGTCTGCTCCGATTTATCTGATGGCGAAGGAGGCTGGAACATCGCCAAACAGCTACACGTCACAAATACGGGACTATCGTCGCCACTGGACGCCAATTCATCTTGACTTTGTCGTACAAGACATTCAGGCCGCAGTCGAAAAGGCAACGGCTGCTGGAGCAATGCTCGAAGGAGAAATACAGAGATTTCCCTGGGGACGTCTCGCTACCCTGAGTGACCCCTTTGGGCACGGCTTGTGTTTCGTTCAATGGATAGGTCAGGGATATGATGAGGTCTCCGAACCTCAGGCTCCTCAGAAATGAGCCAAGTATCCGCCATCCACTGCAATCGTCTGGCCCGTGATATAAGAAGCGGCTGGAGAAGCAAGAAATACGACCGCGCCTGCAATTTCTTGCGGGTCCCCCCAGCGACCGAGTGAAGTGCGGCGCTTGAGCATCGCGGCGATGTCTGGATTCGCCGCCATACTTGCGTTCGTCTCCGTCGCAAAAAATCCTGGAGCAATGGCATTCACCGTGACGCCGGACGGACCAAGCTCCGCGGCCAGCGCCCGCGTGAGCGCTTCGAGCCCTCCCTTCGCCGCTGTGTACACAGCGTCCCCTTTTGGCGCTATCGAGCCGGAAATAGAAGAGATATTGATAATTCTTCCTGTTCCTTTCGTCATCATCAACCGCGCCGCTTCTCGGCAGACGTGGAAAGGAGCAATAAGGTCCACGTGGATAAGCCGCTGTACGTCGGCCATCGTAAAGTCGAAGAGTTCACGACGATTACGCATACCAACATTGTTGACGAGAATATCGAGCGCCCCGTAGTCGTTTTGGATTTGCTTGAACGCCGCGGTTACCGCCGCCTCATCAGCGATATCAAACGGCAGCAACGAAGCCGAGCCGTCGGTCGTGATGATTGTCGCCACCGCCTGCTCAAGCAACTCACGAGTCCTGCCGTTGACGATGACATGCGCGCCAGCGCCCGCCAGCCCTTTCGCCATCTCCAAGCCCAATCCCCGACCGGCTCCGGTAACCAATGCAATCTTCCCTTGTAACGAAAACAGAGACGACGCCATTTTATTTCCTTTATGCGGCATCACATGGTTTTTATAAATATATCTTGCAGCGAACTAGAAGAGACAGGGGAGTACGAAATCTAGCGCCAAAAATGTACAGCTCCTGTCACCAGATGCCCGCTATCTCCACGAGATGAGCTTCGTCATCTAACCCGTGCGAGCAGTAACCTCTTGATTTTCCACACCAGTGGGGAATTTGTCCTCTTTGGCCTGTCATTTGCGCTGCACTAGCAGTGATCAACACTTGCTCTACTAAAGGAGACCCGCAATGCATCCGACCGTCCATTCCAAAACTCCGCATCCCCACAAGGGAACTGCATCGGCCGTTGAAGACGCTCAGGCAGCAGCGCTCACCCAGTTGGATCACTTCGTCGCTCGTTCACGCCCGATCGATCTCGATGGAATCGCCTGGCGTCAGGTGGCCCAAGAGCCCCTTTCCCCTGAAGTGATCCGGACTCTCACCTGTATGCAGAGTATAGAAAACCACACGGTGGTGTTTCCTCGCACGATCTTCTCTACTCGCGCACTCACAGACCCAAGTATAGGACCCTTTTTGACCTGCTGGCTCTACGAAGAAGGCTTTCACGCGCGAGCGCTCGCGCAGTTTCTTGCAGCGGCAGGCCAGGCGCCCCCACCACGCTCCAAAGGACAACTGACCGTAAAAGATCGAGTGGAGGCAATCGCAACCAGTATCTTCTCGGCCCTGTGGCGAGATTTTCCGGCGTTACACATGGCGTGGGGGGCCCTTCATGAAATGACCACACTCACTGCTTATCGAAGGCTCGCCGCCCTGAGCAATCATCCAGTTTTGACGGACTTGCTCTCGCGGGTGCTGCGTGACGAGGCGCGGCATTTTGCTTTTTACTACTGGCAAGCTAGGGAAAGATTACAACGACCGACGACTGCCAAACTCATACGATTCCTGATTGACCGTTTTTGGAAGCCGGTAGGCATCGGCATCCAATCGACGGCGGAAATCCGCTTTGTCGCCGGCTATTTGTTCAGCGGCGCGGAAGGTCACGCTGCTACTCGTCGAGTTGACGCTGCTATTCAACGTCTCCCTGGATTCACGGGCGCGTCTCCACTGGAAACATGGATTAGCCGCGAGGTCAAGTGCTGGTCCAATACAGAACCTACAACAAGCATTTCATAGTAAAGTTGGAAGATGGGGGAAGTGCGCCAGATCAGTAGAGCCTGGTGCGCTTCTCACAGTGCTAGACAAATTTGTGAGAAAAGCCCAGCATAACCACGTATGGACGCGCTCTGGAAAAGGGCTCTTACGAGTTGCATCAAATTACAGTTGATCTTTGCTCTTTTCCTTTTCGTGCCAGCCTGGTCACTGCGTTTTTGGGAAGCATGGCTCTACTGGTTGCTTTTCTCTGCTGCGGCGCTGATTCTCACGCTGTACTTCCTCAAGCATGATCCCCGGCTTATTGAACGCAGACTCGAGGCCGGTCCAATCGCTGAACAGGAAAAAAGTCAGAAGATCATTCAAGCAATAGCAAGTGTGTTGACCTGTGCTCTGTTTATAATCCCAGGGCTCGATCATCGTTTTCACTGGTCTTCCGTACCAGCACCTCTCGTTCTGCTAGGAGATGTGTTTGTTGTAGTGGGCTTTCTGATCGTCTTCTTTGTGTTCAAAGAGAACAGTTACACTGCTGGCGCCGTAAAAGTGGAGG
>CAZUFQ010000850.1:0-3325 GCA_964618735.1 uncultured Enterobacteriaceae bacterium | reverse complement strand
GAGCAGCTGAGAACAAATCTTTTCGACAACCGCCTCGACATTCAGATTTGAAGTGTCGATTGTCAGATCTGCTTTTGCATACGCGTCTGCACGTGCAGCAAACAACGTGCGAATCTTTTCTAAAGGATTATCACTTTGGAGGAGCGGTCTGTCTTTATTGGCTTGCACTCGTGAAAGAATAATTTCCGGCGTAGCGGTAAGACAGATGACAGTTCCACTTGCTTTGAGTTTCCACACATTTTCCTCATTCACCAACGCCCCTCCGCCAGTAGCAACAACACTTCTTTCTTCTGTACAGACCTGAGCGATGGCTTCTTGCTCAAGGGTGCGAAAATAAGGTTCACCTTGTTCCATGAAAAGCGCCGCAATCGTTTTGCCGGATTTTTGTTCAATCAGCGCATCAGTATCAATAAATTTTCGGCCAAGACGAGCAGCAATATGTTTTCCTATTGTACTTTTTCCCGTTCCCATAAATCCAGTGAGGATGATATTGCCGCCCACGATTGCTAAAACCGCCTTACTTGCTCCCTGTAGCCTTCATAGTTGCGACGAATTTCGATCAGTGAATCTCCCCCGAACTTCTCCAAGAATGCTTGTCCAAGGACAAAAGCTACCACACTTTCAGCAATGACTGCAGCCGCAGGAATCGCACATACATCCGAACGCTCAATCGTTGCTTCTACTGGCTCCTTGGTGCGAATGTCAACTGAGCGCAACGGACGCATAAGTGTGGACAATGGCTTAAAGGCGACACGTACACACAGCGGCTCGCCCGTGCTCATACCTCCTTCCATACCGCCAGAGTTATTGCCATATCGCAAGAACCCTTTGGTTGGATCGAAGGAGATTTCATCGTGTACCTGTGAACCAGGAAGCCTTGCTGTGGCAAAGCCAAGGCCAAACTCGACTCCTTTCACCGCCTGTAAGCTCATCAATGCGTATCCCAATTGTCCATCCAACTTGCGATCCCATTGGGCAAAACTCCCTAGACCTGGAGGAAGACCTGTAGTCACCACCTCTACTACTCCACCAAGCGTATCGCCTTGTTTTTTACACTGATCAATCAAGGCGATGATATTTTCTTCTGCTTTTGTATCAGCCATGCGCACGGGAGATACTTCAGAGCGGGAGAAAACGTCTTCAACTGACAGTTGGCTATGATCTGCAACAATGCCTCCGATTTCAGTGACATAGCCCATCACACGCACGTCAAAGGCAGAGAGTAGACATTTCACCAGGGCGCCAACGGCGACTCGGGCAGTGGTTTCGCGAGCGCTAGCGCGTTCAAGAATATTGCGGACATCGTAATGATGGTATTTTAACGCGCCGGTGAGATCTGCGTGCCCAGGCCGTGGACGTGTGACTGCAATTTTTTCGTCTCGGTCCATGGAGAACGGCGACATGCGTTTTTCCCAATTTCGCCAATCTTTATTTTCGATCAGCAACGTAACGGGTGATCCGAGACTTTCTCCCCAGCGCACTCCTGAGCGAATTTGTGCTTCGTCCTTCTCGATTTTCATGCGACCGCCGCGCCCATATCCTTGCTGTCGGCGGGCAAGATCTTGATTAATACGAATAAGATCGATTGGTACCCCAGATGGGAAACCTTCTACAATTGCTGTCAAACAAGGGCCATGAGACTCGCCTGCAGTGAAAAAACGGAGCATGACTATTCTTAACCTTCCACTTGGGCAGGAGGTGAGCTAACGCTCCCTCTTTCTGCTTCTCTTGCATCCTCCTATCTTTTTCTGAAAAGATGAGCTATAGGGGCGAGGTCAAAACGTGGAAGGTTGACCTCGCCCTTACGTCCCGCTACCACCACCACCACCACTCCACCTCAGACTCGACAGGGACGCTCGGAAGCTCGGAGCCGGATAGCAATTGGTCCCCCCGCCTCCACCTCATCCACCAAGCGCGCTGCTTTGCGGCGCCCAAGCTCCCGAGTGTCCCAGCCTGTCGTTATTGTTCCTTCACCCAAAGCCACCCACAAGTCTAAGAGCTCTCTCATGCCATGCTTCCACCACCACTACCACCCCACCATGAGCTCTTAGACTTGTGGGTCCTTTCTCTTGCATTTCTTCCGAATCAATCTCTCTGCCTTTCTCCTGATACTTACTGATGCATGGTATTTTCAGTTGCTGGCGCCTTCGTGCGCTTCTCCCACAATTGTTGAGCGGTTGGGAGCTGGCCAGGTATTCCGCTCATCACAACTTTTGGTGTAACGAAGACAAGTAATTCACTTTTCACTCGGCTTTTACTCTGACTGCGAAACAGCCATCCCAAGCCTGGAGTGTCGCGCAAAAAGGGAAACCCAGTTTCTTGTTGATTCACATCATCTTGTAAAATGCCTCCAAGCACAAAAGTGTCTCCAGAGTGAATCAAGACGTTTGAGCTCGCCGTTCTTGTGAGCGTGTCAGGAATGAGTGGAAAAGAAGAACCAGAGCCGGTCGGTTTAACGCTGGCGTCGGCAAGGTCACTTGTTTCTGCATCGATATCGAGAAGCACGAATCCGTCGGAAGAAATCTGTGGAGTCACTTTCAGCGTAATCCCCACGTCAAATTCTTGGAAAGCATTGCCGCCTCCTTGATTAGAGCCCGTGCCGCCGACATTGAGCGTCGAGGAGATGATCGGCACCCGTACGACTCGACGAGAACGAATGTCCGCCGGCTTATTATTAATCGTCACTACTCGTGGTCGCGAAATAACGCGGGCTTTTCCTTCTCTTTCGAGCGCGCTCAACCGAATATCAAGCGCTTGGGATCCACTGAGGGAGCCCAAAAGAAGATCCAACGCGCCGCCTGATCCAGGCGCTACCCCCGCTGCTGGAAAATCCGCAAGAAAAGGCACTCCACCGACGCCAGTCCCTAAACCGGACCCGCCAAATCCAATGCGGCCGGGAAAGTCAACGCCAGTCGCATTGCCAGTCTCCGGGCTGGCTCTGTAGCCATATCCCCATTGGATTCCCAAGTCACGGTTGAGATTTTCAGCGGTGTTCACCAGATAGGATTCGATGACGACCTGCGGTGTTTGTATATCTACATTTCTGATGAGTTCGCGCACGGAAGCGATATTTTCCGGTAAATCACGCACGATTAAGACATTCGAGACCGAATCTGCCGCGATCGTTCCTCGGGGCGACATGAGGGCAACTTGTTGTAGCTTGCCCCCGCCAGAGGAGCCGCTCGCCATCGTCGGTGCAGAAGCTCCAGGGGCGCCGCCAACGGAGCCTGCGCTTGTCGCCCGCTGTTTTGCTTCTCGCGTCACTAAGGCGGCGAGATCCGTTGCCTTCACGTAGTTCACTTTTACATACTCCGTCGCCAGTGGA
>CAZUFQ010000849.1:0-3331 GCA_964618735.1 uncultured Enterobacteriaceae bacterium | reverse complement strand
TTTATCGCCCAGAACGATTTCACCCTTAACTACCGTAGCCAGAATGCCCGCCGACTTCTGCTTGAGACGACGAGTGCGGGCGGGGAGATCATAGGCTAATTCCGGCATCATCGGCGCAATGGTGTCAGGATTGAAAACAACCACATCAGCGTTCCACCCTTCACGTAGCAGACCGCGGCCATTCAACCCCCACTGCGAAGCCGGCACGAAACTCAGCATCTTGACCGCTTCTTCCAATGTCACCGCTTGTTTTGCTCGCACCCAATAACTCAACAAGTGCGTTTGCAGCGACGAGTCCATGATCTGCGACACGTGGGCGCCGGAATCCGAGAAGGTCACGACAGCACGCGGATGCTTGATCATCTCCAACGCATATTCTTCATTTTCGTTCACTAACGGTTGCAAGAAGAATTGCTTGAGGTTTTTCGCTAGCGACAGATCAATGAAAACGTCTACTGGATCTTTGTTCTGTGCTTCTGCAACTTCAGCAATCGAGCGATACGGCGGAGTCGCTTTGTCCATGACGAGCAGCCATTTGAAGTTGGCTTTGCGCGGCTCGGCCCCAACGCCTGGCTTCTCTTGTGATGTTTGGTGAACAGCTTCCACGAGTTGACGACGAATGTCGGGATCACGCAGCTTCGCTTCTTGTTCAGCAAGAGGCAATTTGCGGATATCGCGCCATACCGGCAGCTTATCGAACGGGGTGACGGTCTGGAACGACAATACGACGTTGATTGAGCGGCTGTGGACCTGAGCGAACATGCGCCCGCCAGCGGCAGCGGTGTCATCAATCGTCGCGAGATATTGACGCCAAAGTTCCGGTGCATAGCGGCGATGAAAGACGCCGAAAGTGACTGGTACGCCGGTCTCTACCGCCAGTGCTTTCAGACGCCCAAGATAATCTTCACGCAGGTCAGGATTGATATCCGTGTCCTCACCTGCAATTTCAAAGACACCGGCTCCCAGGTCGCCCATGACGCCAACCAACTGCTGTACCTCATCCCACTTTGCCAGACGGCTGGCAACAGGTTGTCCATCCGGCGTCTGGTGATTGCGCGTGCGTGACGTGGTGAAACCGATAGCTCCGGCCCGAATCGCGTCGCGCACTTCACGTTTCATGAGTTCTAAATCTTGTGGGGTTGCCGGATCGGTGAACGCCCGCTCGCCCATGACGTAGGTGCGTAAGGCTGAGTGGCCAATATAGGCGGTGTAGTTGATGCCCTTGGGCAATCGGTCTACTGCATCAAGATATTCTGGATACGTTGTCCAGCTCCATTTGATGCCAGCGTTCATCGCTTCAGGTGAGATGTCCTCGGCGCGTTCCAGATTGCGCATGACCAGCAGTTTGTCTTTCTCCGGGCAAGGCGCCAGGGAGAACCCGCAGTTGCCCATCACCACGCTAGTGATGCCGTGCCAGCATGAGCAGGTGCCCAGGGGATCCCAAAAGACCTGCGCGTCCATATGCGTGTGTCCATCAATAAATCCTGGCGCGACCACATGGCCTTCGGCGTCGAGCACCTGTTTAGCGCCGTCTCGAATTTTACCAATAGCAGCAATTTTTCCGTGCATGACGCCGACATCGGCGCGAAAGCGTGGAAGCCCCGAACCGTCAATCACTGTACCGTTCTTAATGAGAAGATCGTATGGCATGGTCCCTCCTTTTGGGGTGTACACACCGACTCTACCACAGGAATAGTTTGGAACGAAAGCGCTGTGCTGTTTTTTCTTTTTCCTGGTTTTCCTTGACAGAGAGGGGGACTTCGTCCTATGGGAAGGGTAATGAACATGCAATTTGATCCTCTCCCACCTATGCCGCGATTCCGCTATGTCGTCATGAGCGCCCTGTGGATGACGTTGTTCTTTCTTTTTCTTGACCGAGTTAACATCTCGCTGGCAGTTCCCTATATCATGGACGAATTGCATCTGAACGGCGTGGAGACCGGGGTGATCCTGAGCGCTTACTATTGGGGGTATATCACTGGACAACTCAGTGGCGGACTGGCCGCGGATCACTTTAGCATTCGACGCTGGGCGTCTGCCATGTTGTTTGCCTGGTGTGTACTCACCGCGCTGACCGGCGCTTGCGCCTCGCTCACTCAGCTTATGTTCGTACGCGGTTTGTTTGGCGCCTCGGAAGGAGCTGTGGCAAATCCATTACACAAACTAGAAAACCACTGGTTGTTGCCAAATGAGCGCGGCTGGGTCTATGGCATGTCGATGGGCTTTGGCTATCTGGGGTTGATCCTGGGCACGCCCTTAGTAGGCTGGTTAATCGGGACCTGGGGCTGGCGCGTTATGTTCTATGGCACGGGAGCATTAACACTGGTCGGTGTTGGTCTCTTTTGGCTGCTTGTGTATGACCATCCCCAGGATCACCCCTGGATCTCCGAGCAGGAGAAAGATCTCATCGCGACGGCGGTTACCAAAGACAGAGTGACTTTTGATCCAGAACGTGGAGACGTGCGCCCAGTGTCGTTTGGAGAAGGCGTGCGCATTCTCGCCAAGAATCCTGTGTATTGGGGCCTGTGCGTGGCTGGGTTTTGCGCGCTTGGCGTGTTCTTCACGAATCTGAGCTGGTTGCCTGGTTACCTTGTTAAAGAACGCGGCTACGCGGTGGCAAACAGCGGGTTTTATTTGATCTTACCCTACATGGCCGCGTTCGCTGGCGCATTGAGCGCTGGCTATATTGGAGACCGCGTAGGGAATCGCAGCAGCGTGGCGCTGTGTACTGGATTCCTGACGGCCCCGGCGATCATCGGATTATTACTGAGCAAAGATGTCGTCATGGTCATTCTCTTGATGAGTGTCGTGCTTTTTCTCAATGCCGCGGCGACAAATAGTCTGATTGTCCTGCTCTTCGACTTATTCCCAGCCGAAGTGTTAGGAGTTACCATCGCCATCTTCGCTGGCATCTGTGGCGGCGCTGGAGGCATTGTTGGACCAATTGTGTTAGGACATTTCTATGACACCAGCGGTTCGTTCTTCTGGGGATTCTGCAGTCTCGCAGCCGCCTCAGCAGCAGGCGCGTTGGTGTTGCTGCCGATTGTCGGCTACGAGCGTCGTATCAAGCATGAGAAAGTTGCAAGAGCAGAATTGGCGCAGACCCTCAACGCCAAAGGGCGCGTGGCGCTCGGCTCGTAAAAAGCATACATAAGAAGGCAAAAAGGAGGATGTATGGCGCAAACGTTATTCAAAAATGCCCGGCTGATTGACGGACTCGCCAATCAGCCGCAAGAACGGATGTCAATTCTTGTCAACGATGAACGCATTGCTAAAGTGGAACACGGCGACATACCCGCGCCCGCCGGCGCCCAGGTGATCGATCTGGGGG
>CAZUFQ010000848.1:0-3333 GCA_964618735.1 uncultured Enterobacteriaceae bacterium | reverse complement strand
AAACTATGGAGGGCCGGGGCCAAAACCACGTAAGTCGTAACGCGGGGGGCGGGGGCCGTAGCGGCAGGGGGACGCGGCGGCGCCGCTCTCACCCCCCGTTGACATTCATTGAAACGCCGTATCGTTTTGCGCCGGGCTTCACCGTGAACAGCCGACGACCGCCTCGATGCGTGTTACATCGGATACGATCCGATTGGACTGATCCGGGGTCAGGCTATTCGCTCCTGGCCTGGTGGCCTGCTGGAGGCGTTGTAACCTTTTGGTCCCGGTCGCGGCGTGTCCTTTCATACCCATGCCCCTTGTCGCATCCAGGGTGGGATGATGGACTATTTACGTTCACTGGACTGGGTAAGTCGTTCTGTCCGATCGTGGAAAACACGCGTGACGACTGTACAAATGCGGCTGCTTTGCAAATTGGGACGGGAAGCGTCTCCGGAGGAGATGGCGAGTGCCTTAGCCCTGTCGCACGAGAAATACTATCAAGTGGATCAGAAAGTCAGTGATGCGACACTTCTCAGTCTTGAGGATCTTGATGTAGCGTCTGAAGAAGATGAGCGATGGACACAAGAAAAGTTTGCCAGCAATCCTTTTCAAGACCCGTTTGTCTGCATCGAAGGGAAAGATCTGGTAGAGAAACTTGTCAATGCTGTCGAGGAGCTGTCGGATCGTGCGCGCATGGTGGTCATGTTGTACTATCATGAGGAACTGACGCTGCGAGAAATCGGCGAAATCCCCGGGTTGACCGAAAGCCGCATTTGCCAGATTCATGCGCAAGCTGTCTCTCGCTTACGACAAGTCTTATGCGTGGCGTGAAAATCAGCAAGCGTATGGGAGCACATGGGTTTCATCCTTCCGTTTATCCTCTGAAACTCGCTGGCGCCATGGCGCCAGCGAATGGGCAGCATATTGCCGGCCCGATCCCCAGCCTGCCAGCGATCCTGACGCTTGCCTGTGTTTGCCCTAATGAGGTAGGCATTAGCTCCTCCCCAGCAGGACCGCTGTCGCTTCCTCCAGCGACGGGAGCTGGTTAGCGTCCTTGTACCGCTCCAAACGGCGATAGAGGTTCGCAGCTGCGCGGTGGAAACCGTCGGGCAGACCAACCGTGAGAAATGCCTGGGAAATTTCTTCCATCTCGCCGACAAACCGCCAGGCCTTGGCGGCGCTCCCGCGCACGGCCTCTTCCGATTGGCTGGGCAAGGCAGGCAGGGTGCGCGCCCACTCCTGCATCAAAGCTGTTTCTACTCCCTCAGCACGCGCGAACGCGCGGATCGCGAGGAGCAGAGCCATACTCCCCTTGGTGTAGGAGGCAAACGCCACCTTAAGCGCCGAAGCAGTTCCGGCCTCACCTTCGAGCACGATAGCTTCGAGAGGCCCAGCCGCGAAGAGCGCCGCGACCTGCGGAGCTGAGGGCCCCGCCAGATACAGCCGCGTGCTGCCCGCTGATCGTGCTGGCGGACCAACGATGCCTCCATCGACGAATGTGGCCCCTCCTCTCTCTACTATTGCTCCGACGCGCCGCGCCGTCTCTGGAGCAACGGCATTCGCATCAACATAGATGCCGGAAAATCTATAGCTGGTGACGGCGTGGGCGACGTCAGCGGCTGCGGCTGGCGGACAGACCGACAGAATGATCCCACACGTCGCAACCAGGTTCTGCAGTGTCTCTACATCCCGCAAGCCCGCGGCAGTGGCGCGCCCCTGCGTAGACACACTCCGGCCCGCGGATACCCACATCACCTCCGCGCCGCCACGGTGGGCGGCCGCTCCGACACTCACCCCCATCTCACCAGGGTGGAGCACTCCCACTACTGCCTGTGACATAGCATACCTCCTCTTATTGTGACCATTTTCGCCTGCTGGACTCCTCTTTATCCCGGAAACGCACGCTTGACAAACGGTTGTGCTCTCCTAGGAAGGCTTGGAGAAAGCGTGCGATATTCCAGACCATGAGCAAAAACGAGGAGAGAAAGAGCAGGAAAATACCCAGACACGCCTATCCGCAGTGTGGATCACCGTGATCTACTTGCAATGGTTATATTCCCCTCGCGCTCTCGGTCTCATGCCCAAGAGACCTGCAGAAATAGATCATGCTTCCCATTGGGTCCAGTGTCCTCTGAACGCGGCGTACGATAGAAGGACAAGACAAGGAGCACGCTATGACTGGAACCTCGCCTCGCCCGCCTGGGATCGTCCTCGCCGAGTTAACCTGGCTGGAAGCCGCCCAAGTGCTCACGCCGCAGACAGTGGTAGTCATTCCTTTGGGCGCCGGGGCCAAAGAGCACGGGCCACATCTCCGTCTCAACAACGACCACGTCTTGGCTGACGCCCTCGCGCAGCGCCTAGCCGCGGCTACCGAGGTCGTGATTGCGCCCACCGTGACTTATTCCTTCTATCCGGCGTTTCTCGCCTACCCCGGCTCGGTCTCCCTCCGCTTGGAGACGGCGCGGGATACCGTGGTTGATATCTGCCGTTCGCTCACGCGCCATGGCCCCCGCCGCTTCTATGTCCTGAATACTGGGATAGCAACCCTGCGCGCATTACAGCCCGCCGCTGAGATCCTCGCCAGCGAAGGGGGGCTGCTACATTACACCGATCTTGCGATGCTCTTAGGGCCGATTAGCGCCCGCATTGGCCAGCAAGTCGGCGGCTCCCATGCGGATGAGATCGAGACGTCGCTTATGCTCGCCCTTGCCCCCAATCTGGTTGACATGTCGCGCGCGGTCAATGACTATCACCCAAGCAACGGCGCTTTGACCCGCGACCCGCAGGGACCCGGGATTTATTCTCCGACCGGAGTGTATGGGGACGCCACGCTAGCGACCCATGACAAAGGGCTCGAAATCCTCGCGGCGCTACTCTCGGGGATCATCCATGACATTGACCAGCTCCGAGCAACGCCGACGGAAGCGTGAGCAAACACCTCCATGAGGATGTCCTGCAGTGATTGGCCTCCCACTTTCATGTTTTTACGGATGGGGTGTAATTGCAAGGAGAGTGATCTGCTGCTTCCCTGGTCCATAGCACCAGAAAATGCGATATGCCCCAGGGATGTTGTTTTGTGCGTAGGCTTCGAAGACCTTCTGATTCTTATCGTATGGATTCGGGATATTGTCGTATGCGTGTGTGTTTAGTCCCGGATGACGAGGGTTTTGTTCCAACTTCTTAATGGCTTCATACACCTGCTTGAAGAGCCCTTCTTGCTTCGACGATTTAGACTGCTTCCTTCTCTGACGACTTGCTCTGGCCGCTAAGGCCGCTTCTTGGAGTTCCTGGAAACTCTGAGCTGCCTCCGGGGTCCAAACCGTCTTAAACATTCTCCTCGTCCACGTCCTC
>CAZUFQ010000847.1:0-3333 GCA_964618735.1 uncultured Enterobacteriaceae bacterium | reverse complement strand
TTGCATCAATAGGCGTGAGACACCGAGGCGCCAAGGGAGGATGTGGGAGACGCTCATCTCCCCCTTAACTCCGCTGGGGAAGCTCTTTGAGTTTCAGCCGTTGCCGGTCTCCACGCTTTTCGTCTTGGGAGGCATTGTGGGCCTGTACATTCTGACCGCGGAAGTCACTAAAAAGATTTTTTACAAAAGTAGACTAGGCGGGTCCCTGCCCTTAATACATTGACCTCTACGTTGACAAAAACAGAAAAGGATTTTCGCCGCACTCAGAATGACAATGCTGAGTGGTTACGTTGTAAAGTGTACGAATTTCCTGTGTTTCGATTTAACCATCCGGAAGGCGATCCAGACGGCTGCCCTACATTCCGCAATCCCTATCGGTATTGCCACCTTGGCAATACTATAATACTTTATCGTCGTGCATACCATCTCACTCAAATTTCCATCCCATTTAGAAGTTTTGGTCGAAGCCGAAGCCAAACGGCGGCAAATTAGTAAGTCGGCTGTTATCCGCGCTTGCGTGGAGGAGGCGCTGCTCAAACGTCCAGCTGGGAAGCGACAGATCACCTGCGCCGATCTGATGGGGGATCTCATTGGATCCCAGGTCGGCCCACCTGATGCCTCCACCAATAAGCGATATTTGGAGGAAGCTATCTTGGAGGACTATCGTGGCCGAAAGGGTGCTCATCGACGCTGGACCGATCGTGGCAATCCTGATTCCCGCAGATCAACATCACAGATGGGCAAGTGACCAGTTCTCTTCATTGCCGCCGCCGCTGTTCACTTGTGAGGCCGTGCTCTCCGAAGCGCAGTTCCTCGTGCACCGCTTCGGCGGCGATCCCGTCGTGGTGCTGGAAATGATCACCAAAGGGGTGCTAAACGTCGCCTTCGACGCGGAAGCTGAGGCCGACCGGCTCATCAAACTTCAGCGAACGTACCAGAACCTCCCAATGTCACTGGCCGACGCCTGCCTTGTGCGTATGTCAGAATTGCATGCCCCTAGCCGTGTGTTCACGCTCGACTCGGATTTTCGTATCTATCGTCGGCACGGGCGACAGGTGATTCCAGTTCTCGCTCCGCTGAATTTGTGAACAGGGGTCAGCTTTTCTTGCCCGCAAAAAGCAGGAGTGCAGTGCCCGCCACTATCGACCCCACCCCGGCCCAGACGGGGATATTGACTGTTTGCTTCTCCTTCATCGATAGCTCAAGCGGACCCAGCTTGACCTCCTCAGTTTCCTTAGTGTAGCTGAAACTGCCATACACCAATCCCAGGATGCCGGCGATGATTAATATTATTGCCGCTATCTTGATTACGTTCATCTTGTCCCCTCCTGCAAAAACTCCTGCTGGAATTTGACAGGGATGTCAATATTTCCTACTGTGTCGAGGCTGAAAAGCTGTCTGCTAGACGAGAAAGGAGTAGAGACCGATGGATTTCGAGTACTCGCCCAAGGTGAAAGCGCTGCAAAAGCGACTGCAAGAGTTCATGGACGCCTACGTATATCCAAACGAGGAAACCTACTACAACCAACTAAATAGCCAGGGAGATCGGTGGCAGATTCCGCCCATCATGGAAGAGCTGAAAGCGAAAGCAAAGTCGGCGGGATTGTGGAATTTGTTCCTGCCCGAGAGCGAGCGGGGCGCCGGGTTGACGAATTTAGAGTATGCCCCACTGTGCGAGATTATGGGCCGATCGTTTATCGCACCCGAAGTCTTCAACTGTGCAGCGCCAGATACGGGCAACATGGAAGTGTTGGAACGCTATGGCAATGAAGAGCACAAGAAACAATGGCTCGAACCGTTGCTTGAGGGAAAAATCCGCTCCTGCTTCGCCATGACAGAGCCGGCGGTGGCGTCATCGGATGCGACGAATATCGAGTCGAGCATTGTACGTGATGGTGATTTCTACGTGATCAACGGACGCAAGTGGTGGTCTTCTGGTATGGGCGACCCGCGCTGCAAGATCATTATTTTCATGGGGAAGACGAATCCCGACAATCCGGACAAGTATCGTCAGCAATCGCAGATCCTCGTGCCCCGCGATACGCCCGGAGTCAATGTCGTTCGTATGCTCTCGGTGTTTGGCTATGATGATGCGCCGCACGGACACGCCGAAGTCGAGTTCAAAGACGTGCGCGTGCCGGCGTCGAATTTACTTCTTGGCGAAGGACGCGGGTTTGAGATCGCCCAAGGGCGTCTCGGTCCAGGACGCATTCACCACTGCATGCGTTTGATCGGACAGGCTGAACGCGCCTTGGAAAAGATGTGTAAGCGAGCTATGTCCCGCGTCGCCTTTGGCAAGCCGATTTCGGAACAAACAGTGACACAAGAACGCATCGCGGAAGCGCGCATTCTGATCGACCAAACGCGCCTGTTGGTGTTTAACGCGGCCTATATGATGGACACGGTTGGAAACAAGGTCGCGCGCAAAGAAATCGCTATGATCAAAGTGGCGGCGCCGAATATGGCGTTGCAGGTTATCGACTGGGCCATGCAAGTGCACGGCGGCGGCGGTGTGGCCGAAGACTTTGGCCTGGCGCATGCGTATGCTCAGGCTCGTACGTTGCGTTTCGCCGATGGTCCGGACGAAGTGCACCGCAACCAGATCGCGCGATTAGAGATGAGAAAATACGCCTAACGTCATAGCTATTGAGCCATTGGGCCATCGGGGTATTGATTCATTGTCAAATCAGTCAATGTGCCAATAGTTCAATGGTTCAATTGTTCAATAGTAACTTATGTCGATCCTTTCACCTGTGGACCACGCCTTCTTTCGTGAGCACGGCTACCTCGTTGTTCCAGGTGTGGCGCCGCAGCGGAATCTGCAACCAGCTATTAACGTTATCTGCACGTTTGTTGAAGCACGTCTCGACGATCCTACATCATGGTACCGCCGTACGCTGGGTGCAAACGGTATTGTCCCGATCCACCACTCGCAGGCATTCTGGGACAACCGGCAACATCTCCGGGTGCATCAGGTCTTCAGTGAAATCTTTGGCGCCCCAGCTCTCTGGGTATCGATGGATCGAGGGTCCTTCAAGCCGCCTGTTACGGCAGAGCACTCTGATTATCACGACGAGAGCGCGATCCACTGGGACCGCGACCCTCGACACTTCTCGCCATACCCAGTCCAGGGGATGCTGTATCTCACCACCTTCGGCGGCAGCGTGTGGCACGGACCCGCCACCGGCGTGCCCGGCGCGTTCGAAGACGTGTACCCGTTAAATGGTCTTACTGTCGCCTTGGTCAGCCCTGTCAGCGGTTCCGTCTTGAGTAGCGGGATGCCGGTCCGGCTCACCGCGCAAGCGGATGCCTTGTACGCAGGCATCGCGCAGG
>CAZUFQ010000846.1:0-3336 GCA_964618735.1 uncultured Enterobacteriaceae bacterium | reverse complement strand
GACTTCCGTACGCCGCCTCCAGCCGTTCGCCTATACGTTGGTGAAACTGCTGCTGTTGGTTGATCGTGGTGTGCTCGCGCCACAAGTATTGATACAAGGCATGACGAAAACCGTAACACGCTGCACGGGTGCCATCGGGCCATTCATGCGGGCTCTCTGCTTGAATAAAGTGGTTACGTTGTGCAAGGGTTTCACATAAGGTTTCTACCTCGACCGTGTCAACTTTCGCAGCTGCGGCCACTGCGGCAGCCGAGAAGGTTAACCCTATCATGCTGGCTGCTTTGAGAGTGAGGCGCTCTGGCGCCTGCAGACGTTCCATTTGTTTGGTCAGAAGTTGGCGTAGATTTTCTGGAACGTTTGTGAGTGCGGCTTTGACATTCCCCTGAAGCACCCAATGGCCATCCATACGTTCGAGCACTCCGCGACTCACTAGATCATCAAGTATGGTCACCAGAAAAAGTGGGTTGCCTTCAGTGAGACGATAGAGTGCTTGAGGAAAGCGCACAGGAAACGCGCTCAGAGGAAACCGGCGTTCCAGATAGACATTGACTGCTTCTTCATCTAACGCAGAGACCGTGATCTCGCTGCACAAGACGCGGCCACGCAGATCTGGGATGACCGAGCGTAAGGGATGTCCTTCGACCATGCCCTCTTGCGGTCGATAGGTCCCTAGTACGAGGAGGCGAGCAAGGTGCTGTCTTCTGGCTAGAGCAGAGAGCAAATCAAGCGTGGAATAATCACTCCACTGCAAGTCTTCTAGGACCAGCACAAGCACGGGATGTGGTTGGATTTCCCTATTGCAAGTGAAGGCCTCGGCCATTTAAAGACCCTCCCGCAACATTCGTTGTTGTGTGACTCCTTGCACCTTCTGTTGCAGCGCTTCGCGCTTTTCTTCGTCAATGAACAAGGGGAGCTGCATCAACCAGGTTGGCGCATAGCGTCCAAGAAAGGCCGCGAATTCCTCAGAGCCGGTTCGTTTGCTCAGTTGTCCTAACGCCTCCAGCAGTGGAAGGTACGGCTCGCCTTCTCCGAATTGTTCAATGCATTGACCACGAGCAATCCATATGGTGGGATCACTGGCAAGCTCAGCAAGGAAAGATTCAACGAGCGTTGTCTTGCCCAGCCCTGGCTCCCCCGTCACGAAAACCACCTGCCGCGCTCCGCTGCAGGCTTTTTTCAGAGCCTCGTGGAGTTTGTGTACTTCCTGCTCGCGGCCCACTACCGGCAAGAGAGGGAGAGCAGGCTTCAGCAGAGCAGTCAGACCTTTTTGGACGGAGGTGAGGAACCGGTATCCTCGCCGCGGGATGGTCTCGATGAAACGGGGCTCGTGCACATTGTCATCGAGCGCTTTTCGTATTTCAAAGATGCATTGCTTGAGCGATCTTTCCCCTGGGAACTTCCCCCAGACCTCTTTGAGCAACTCCTTTTTTGAGACAAATTTCCCCGCGCGTTCGGCGAGATAATGTAAAACAGCAAAGTTTTGGTCGCGCAGTTTGATGAGAGCTTCGCCGCACCACAGTTTCCTGGCTTCAGGATCAAGGTGAAATGGGGGAAAGATCAGGTACTGTGTTGCTGCCACGATGGCCTCCTCCGCATCGCTGCCGATTGGTTGACCTCAAAAACACTCTCACTGAGAGTTGAGCGAGATTTCACGAATACGTAAACATAGCGGCTCGTCCATTAACATCGTCTCTTCTACGTGTTTTCGTGGAAGGTGTCAAAGTGCAAACGACGATGTCGCTGGGTGAGGAATTCTCCCCGACCCCTTTTTGCCATAAGAGGCCGGAGGACAGGGAAAGGAAGGAAGAGAAAGGACGAGGGCGAGCGCAAAGTTCAGAGATCGATTTTAATGTTCAGCTCGCGTAATTGTTTTGGCTCCACCGGGCTTGGGGCCTGGGTCAGCAAACAGACCGCTTTGGCAGTTTTCGGGAAAGCGATCACATCGCGCAGCGATTCAGCGCCAGCCAGGAGCATCGCCAGGCGGTCGAGACCAAAGGCGATGCCGCCATGCGGCGGCGCTCCGTAAGAAAGGGCCTCCAATAAGAAACCAAACTTTTCTTGGGCCTCGACTTCGCCGATTCCTAAGCAGGCAAAGACTTTTTGCTGGACGTCGAGGCGATGATTTCGAATGCTCCCGCCTCCTAATTCCACTCCGTTCAATACGAGGTCATAAGCGCGAGCACGTATCTGTTGTGGAGCCGTCTCGAGGAGATTGATGTCTTCTTCTCGGGGCGACGTGAATGGATGGTGCATAGCCACGTACCGTTTGGCGTCCTCATCGTACTCTACTAATGGGAAGTCTGTGATCCAGAGAAAGCGAAACTCATCTTTCCGAATAAGTCCGAGTTTCTCTCCAAGATAGAGACGCAGACGTGACAATACATCACAAACGACTTTTTCTTGATCGGCCACCATCAGTAAGAGATCACCTTCTTTGAGGTTGAGCGCCGCGGCGATGTCGTTTTTTTTCTCATCACTGACGAATTTGGCCAGCGGCGATTGCCAGCCTGCCTCTGTCACGCGAATCCACGCCAAGCCTTTAGCGCCAAAACTCTGGGCGAGGGGATTGAGATCGTCAATCTCTTTACGTGAAAACGTGCAGTTCGACACGAGAATCCCACGAATCACGCCGCCCTTGGCGACAATATCGGTGAACACTTTGATGTCAGTGTTGCGAAATAGGGTGGTCAACTCACGCAATTCGAGGCCGAAGCGAATATCCGGTTTGTCGTTGCCGTAACGCATCATTGCTTCTGCATAAGACATACGCGGAAATGGCGTCTGGAGATCAATGCCTTTCAGTGTTTGATAGACTTTGATCAACATGCCTTCGGTCAACTGGAAAATATCTTCGGGTTGAACGAAGGACATTTCGATATCAATTTGGGTAAATTCCGGTTGACGATCAGCACGCAGATCTTCATCACGAAAACAACGGACGATTTGAAAATACTTATCCAGGCCGCCCACCATCAGTAACTGTTTAAAGAGCTGTGGAGATTGTGGTAAGGCGTAGAACGATCCAGGATTGACGCGGCTCGGCACCAGATAATCACGTGCGCCTTCCGGCGTGCTCCGGGTTAAAAAAGGAGTTTCGACTTCGAGGAATCCTTGGCTATCAAGATAATCCCGCACGCTCTTCGCCAAGCGATGACGGAGCTGCAGGTTCTCATACATTTGTGGGCGACGCAGGTCGAGATAACGATAACGTAATCGAGTGTTCTCTGCTGGATTCGTCTCTTCATCGATTGGAAACGGCGCGGTGCGTGAAGGATTGAGTACGCGCAATTCGGAAACCTGTAATTCGACTTCTCCTGTCGGCAGATTGGGATTGAT
>CAZUFQ010000845.1:0-3337 GCA_964618735.1 uncultured Enterobacteriaceae bacterium | reverse complement strand
GCTATAGAGCGCGCTCTGCGCGCGAGCTATAAAGCGAACGTAGTGAGCGAGCTATATGCAACGTTTCATCGAAGAAAAACCCCGCTCTACTCCAGTCAAAGCCGAAACCGAGGTGTTAGTAATTGGCGGCGGCTCGGCTGGCGTATCTGCGGCCGTGGCTGCCACACGGAATGGAGCTGAAGTCATACTCGTCGAGCGTCTTGGCTATTTGGGCGGCTTAGCGACTGGCGGGCTTATCATTTTGTTGCTCACGCTTGACGATGGTCGTGGGCGGCAGGTCATCGGCGGTTTGTGTCAGGAAGTGACCGACCGCTTAGCTCAGCGTAACGCCGCTTATTTCCCGCCACAATCAGAATGGGGCAGTGAAGACGCAACGTTAGTCGCGCGCGACCGCGATTGGGGTCTGGTCTGGGGTCATGGACCACATCGGGTGCGCTATTCCGTGGCGTATGATCCCGAGGAGTTCAAATTTGCCCTGAACAACATGGTTGAAGAGGCGAACGTGCGCTTGCTCATGCACGCCTATGCCTGTGACGCCATTGTCGAAGAAAGGCGTATTGCTGGTGTGACGTTTCAGGGGAAGTCCGGCCGGTTTGCTATTCTTGCGAAAGTTGTTATTGACGCCACCGGCGACGGTGACATTTTTACTTCTGCTGGCGCCGCCTATGAGAAGGAAGAAGTATTGCCGTGGTTGTGGTTCACCATGGGCGGCGTAAAAAATCCCGAAGCGGCGATCGATGCCGGCGGTTGGTTCTTTCACACTCTCGGCGAAGGCCGGGTCTTATTGCCATGGGGCGCGACCGAGCGGGTAACGCGCAAAATCGACGCGACCAATCCTGATGATCTTTCCTATGCAGAGGTAGAGTGTCGGAAACGGGTGATGGAAGAGGTTGATCGATTGCGGCGTGAGATTCCCGGATTTAAGGACGCCCATCTTTGTCATATTGCTGATCAACTTGGCGTCACCGAAAGTCGCCGATTAGTCGGCGAGTACATGCTCGGACGAGACGATGTTGACAAACCCTGCGAGGATGTCATTACCATCACTGGCCATTGGACGAAGTACGAAGCGCTCTATTACATTCCGTACCGCTCGTTGTTGCCGAAAGAATTTTCTAACCTCTTAGTGGTGGGGCGTTGTATCTCAGTGGATCATCGGGTGCATCACGCGACCAAAGAAATTCCTCCATGCATGGCGACCGGTGAAGCTGCTGGGACCGCGGCGGCGCTAGCGGTGCGCAGCGACATTGAACCAAAGCTAGTCAATGTAAAAACGCTACAAAAACGGTTGACAGAACGCGGAGCAATTTTGCAGTTGTAGGACAGGTGTAGTCTGCCGGTTCCTTTGGCGGACCGATCCCGCCCTATGATCTGACAGCTCTCAAAAAAAGTGCTAAGGGGAGAGCAGAGGAGGCGAACATCATGGCGAACGTCGCGGAACTTTGCACCAAGAATTTGACTGAGGTCGCAGGACTCATCAAGAAAAAAGAAGTCTCGCCGGTCGAACTGACGCAAGCGATGCTCGATCGTATTGCTGCGCTTGACGGCAAGCTTTACAGCTATCTGACGGTCACTTCAGATCTAGCATTACAGCAGGCCCGTGCCGCCGAACAGGAAATTGCCCAAGGGAAATATCGTGGACCGCTGCATGGCGTGCCGATCGCCGTGAAGGATTTGTGTTTCACGAAAGGTATTCGCACGACCTGCTCTTCAAAAATCCTCTCCGACTGGAAACCTGATTATGACGCGACGGTCGTGGAACGGTTCAGTAACGCTGGCGCTGTCTTGCTCGGCAAGCTCAGCATGACCGAGTTTGCGCTGTCTGGATATCATCCCTCGATTCATCCTCCGGTGAATCCATGGGCGGCGGATCGCTGGCCTGGCGCTTCGTCGAGCGGATCGGGCGTCGCCACAGCGGCGTGTCTTTGTTTCGGTTCATTAGGTTCCGATACTGGGGGCTCGATTCGGTTTCCTTCGGCGAGTTGTAGTATTGTCGGCGTCAAGCCGACCTATGGCAGGGTGAGCCGCTATGGGGTCTTTCCTCTCGGCGAATCGCTTGACCACATTGGTCCCATGACTCGTAGCGTTGCTGATGCGGCGACGATGTTGCGCATCATTGCCGGGTTTGACCCAAAAGATCCCACGACCCGGCGTGTCACAGTGCGTGACTATGTCGATCTGTTGACCTTTAACGGTGTCAAGGGAGTGCGGATCGGCGTGGACGAAAGCTATTGCACCACGCAGGTTGATCCACAAGTGAGCAAGGCTGTCCTCGCCACAACCGCGACGTTCAAAGAATTGGGCGCTGAGATTCGCGAGGTGAAGTACTCGGTGAGCAACGCCGATCTAGACGATTGGTTCACGATCTGTGCGGCGGAAACTGCGGCGGCGCATGAAAAGTGGTTCCCCTCACGAGCTGCCGATTACGGTCCAACGTTTCGTTCATTCTTGGAAGAAGGTGTAAAAGTGCGCGGCATTGATTATGTGAATGCTACCGTACGGCGGCAGTTCGTGCGCCGCGCGCTCGACGACCTCTTCCAGAATGTTGACGTATTGCTTTGTCCTTCGATGCCGTTGCTGCCGATGGCAGTAAAAGACTTTCCGCCAGACGCCCCGCTGTCGCGCGGTGGCGCTTCCGGATTGCTACGGCTCACCGGGCCATTCGATTTGACTGGGAGCCCGACGATATCCTTGCCCTGCGGCTTCAGTAAGGAAGGGCTGCCCATCAGCTTGCAGTTGGTCGGACGCCATGATGAAGAGGGGCTGCTGGTGCAGGCAGGCCACGTCTATGAACAGGCAACGGAGTGGCATGCAAAACAGCCGCAGGTGTAAATGGACTGGTCCTCACCACTCGGCCCTCACCCTATCCCTCTCCCTGCCAGAGCCTGTCCTGAGCGTGTCGAAGGAGAGAGGGCAGCCCGAACGAAGCGAGGGCGGGTGAGGGTAATATTATTGAGGGCAATCTAGAGGACGCAAACTCTATACGGTTCACTCATTGCGGCATCTGTGGAAACTTGGGAAGCGCCGGGTCCAGATGATCCCACGGTTGAGCGCTGGCGGTATAAATGTCCCGTGCTGGCCGGACCCAACTGGGGTCATCCAGGCTGGCGGCGTACAGCACAACCAAGTTGGACCGTGACGAATTGGTTAAGAACACCGGAGAACCGCACTGAGCACAGAACATTCGGCGCATCGTATTTCCACTGTCAGCAAACTTTTCATAGACTGCAGGGGAGCCCGAGGTGAGGCGAAAAGCAGTAGTAGCTATCCCCACGGCGGGAAAGTAGGCGCTGCCGGTGGCGCGCTGGCAATCGCGGCAGTGACAGTTGCCCATATA
>CAZUFQ010000844.1:0-3349 GCA_964618735.1 uncultured Enterobacteriaceae bacterium | reverse complement strand
CGCCACCCTACGTCCTCACTCTTCACCTGTCAAAATCTCTATGGCGGTCTACTAGTATCCTTTCTACTATTGTTAATCGCGAGAAGTGAAGCTCATCCGAGCTCAGCTTCGTAAAACGCAATATGTGTGGCCATAGAACATGCCAGCGGGGAGAAATAGAGATCTATAATAACCTCCTGTGATAGTAGAATGAGAGCAGTTCCAACACCGTATTAAGCCTGTGCGCCGCCAGCCTCAATTACTTGTGAGGTAAGTTTACGGGCCACTCTAGCAACCCAGCATGAACGCTGGGAATCCCGCGCTAACCCTGCGCGAGAACGGGATTTTGCCTCACTCTACAATGCTCGCATTTCACCGGGTTTTCCCGCATTTTCCACGCGAATTTTCACAACACCTCATTATCGCGCTGGCTTGCTTTATTCTTGTGGAGTGAGTGAAGAAGACGGGCGGCGTCTCGTTGAAATTGCTGCAACGATAGACGGACACGAACGCGTAGCAGATCGGGCGCGTTGCGTTAGAGACACCTATCGCAAAGCCAGTAACGGCGACCCGATCAAAGGAATCCCTTCGCTTGCCGAGGTCTTTCTTGAGCCCGTCAAGAATAAACTTGTGGAGTGGAGCAAATCGATTGCAACCGCGACACGGAAACGGCGCGAGAACGGCGCGGCGATAGAAGTTCCCCGCCCCCTACGACGGCCTATAGCGCCAGCTGAGAAATTCCCGATCGAAGCTATGGGGGAACTCGCCTCTGTAGCGCAACTCCTTGCGGATGTCATTCAAGCACCCCTCGCGATGTGTTCCCAAAGCGTTCAGGCTGGGGTAACCCTCGCAGTGCAGGCCCACGGCAACATGATGAATGACGGTCGTTCTCACTCGATCTCTGAGTATTTCATTTCAATAGGAGAGAGTGGCGAGCGAAAAACTGCCGTAGACAATGCCGCGCTCGAAGCCCATCGAGCGCACGAAAAGACGCTGTACGAAGCCTACAAGAAAGCACAGCTCGACTACGAGAACGATCTCGAAGCCTACCGTAAAGCAAAAGACGACGCACTGAGAAAAGCGAAAACCCGAAGCGAGAAAAAGGGGGCGCTTGATGCCCTTGGCCTTCCACCAGAAGCGCCCCTTTTACCAATACTGTTGTGTGAGGAACCCTCCTACGAGGGATTGTTCAAGCTCCTTCAGCATGGACTACCGAGCATTGGTCTATTTTCCGATGAGGGGAGAAGCTCATAGGCGGCTACGCCATGAGTGAAGATCATCAACTCAAGACCGCAACCGGGCTTTCAGAGTTGTGGGATGGGAAGAGAATTAGTCGCGTGCGCAGCGGCGACGGCGCCGCGTTACTGTACGGACCGACTGGCAATGCACTTGATGGTTCAACTAGGGGTTGCTCAGCGGCTACTGAGTAATCCCGCCTTGCAAGACCAAGGGCTTATTTCGCGCCTTGTTCTTGCCTCTCCGGTGTCTACGGCGGGGACACGAATGTTGTGCCCGATGTATTACCCCCTCTACGTCATAAGACGAGGGCAGCACCACTAATTTCCCTCGCCTTATTCTTCATTCTTGTTCAGCATCTTTAGCCCTGAGCGGTGAGATCATCCTTGCTGTTCTTGTGTGCTCGGTTTAAGAAAGTTTGCCTGTGCCCGAAGTACCACAATGAGCACGGGAAATTACGGATGGTGAGGAAAATCGGAGAGGAGCGGGAGAGCTTCCCCCCTCTTGTACTCGCGACTGCCTTCTAGTATCCCTGCTGCTTAAAATTGAAATTTTATCCATATTGGGAGACACCGCACATGGCGTACATACAACGTTTGATAAAAGAAGAAAACGGACAAGGATTGACCGAGTATGCGTTAATTCTTGGTCTTGTCGTGCTAGGGTTCTGGTTAGCAGTCAAGAATACCAATCTGGGTCCTTCACTCGGCAATATCTTTAACAAAGTGAAGGGGAATGTAGATAACTGCTGTTAGCCACTGGGGTTCGCGCAAGCTCGTCTCTCCCTTAAGAAACGTGGACGAGCAACGACCTGGATCTACGTGAACTGGGTCATCAAACAATTCTGGTTGTGTGTACCGTGTGAGACGCGGCAGGCATCCTGATTCTCTACTTGCTCTCGTCTGTCAGTAGCTCGCTCGCGAGGGACTCCGTACAAATGAAGATCAAAGATCATCCTGCCATTACCTGGGAGCGGTGGCTCCACCCTTCTGTCCGCATCAATTTACCGAATGAGAACCTGGACCATGCGACACTAAAAGACGTGCGGTATAGTGCGTACGTCGCCCCCTCTTTAGAGGTCAAACTCGAACAGGGGGGAAAGATTGGGACAATGAGCGTGTCCATTAGTGATCCGCATTTTGCCCAGCGCCTCTACCACGATCTGACAACGCACTGCATAAGGAAAACCGTCACGGAGATTGGGGAAAGACTGGCTCCTGAGTGTTGAGCGCGGCGCCTGCTCGGGGCAGTCGAGGTAATTCACAATTTCCAGAGGGTGTTGCTCATCAGGGTCGCTTGTTCTCCCTGCTCACGGTTGTCTGTCCTCTCGCCCTCTTAAAAGGGCGAGTTTTGCACGGACACAGCGGCCGGCCGCTGCAGAATTCACAAGCTGTTCGGCGCGGGCTACAGGCATGGCCCTTCTCTTACGGCGTTTGCAAGCTCCAGAGTCCCTTTTTCTTTAACGATCTTGGCGCTTTCAATGGACCGCGCAGAAACGCCCACGGCCCGGGATGCATCTTCATTGGCCGTTCAGCTCTCCCGCAAAATTGCGGCAGAGCTGACATCCCCATGACGGGCATGTCCCCCGGCCTTTTGGGCTTCCGCTAGTCGCTTCTTCGCCTCCTCTTCAAAGTGGGGCGACGCATCGGTCCCCACCATCGCTTGCTGGCTTGGGCTCAAGTGCCGCCGATAAAGGTTGAGCGATAAAACAAAGAGAACGAGCGGCCCTGTCCCGTCCCATGAGCGATAGAGCGGCCTAACTCCAGCTTCCATGCAGGCCCGATACCGATTGCGCCCGTCGATGATTTTGTCCTGGTAAAGATAAATAGGCTCGCGCAGGACCTCACCGCCAGTAAAAGCGAGGCGGTACTGCGGTACCCTATCGCGCCGATCGCCGATACCAGCCCGCGCTTTTATTGGCGAGTGCACCAGGTCATCACCGATCGGCAGGGATGGCGATGCCAGATGGAGCAGCGCCGTCTGCTGTGACGATAGTTCCTGAAGGCGATGGGTGCTAGCATCGGCATTCGCGAGGAAAAAAAAAAAAAGAAAAAAACAAGGTGATAAGAGTAAACAAAACAGAATGACCCCATAATGAAGTAGACCCAGATTTGTTCATAGCCGATGTAACCAC
>CAZUFQ010000843.1:0-3365 GCA_964618735.1 uncultured Enterobacteriaceae bacterium | reverse complement strand
GATCGAGAAGGGTGCTACTTGCGAAGCTAGAAGAAGATGACAGTATATGTCAAGAGTCAAGAGACAACACTTAAAGGAGATAGGCCAGAGACAAACCAATCATAAAGGAGGGTATGTTATGGCAGAGTATCGTGTCATTTCGGCAGACTCGCACTTTGTGGAGCCTCCTACCATGTGGGCCGAGCGGCTTGATAAGAAGTTTCGGGATCGCGCGCCGCATACAGTGAAAGGCCTTCAGGGCAAAGAGGGGGAGTTTTTTGTCTGCGAGGATATTTCTCCAGTTCCGGTGGCGGCGTTTTTTGGCGCCGGGGTTCCCTCGGAGCAATTGCCGGAGCACAACAGGAAGGGCTTTGAGGCCGCCCCGGCCAGCGTGTGGGACCCAGCGGCGCGGATCAAAGATCAGGACCTGGACGGGGTGCAGGCGGAGGTCATCTACACCTCCATGGGCATGCCCTTGTACGGGCTGAATGATGCAGAGCTGAGGACTGCCTGCTTTCGGGCTTATAACGACTGGGCGGTAGAGTATTGCAGCCACGATCCCAAACGGCTGCTGCCCCTAGGGCTGATTACCCTGGAGGATATTGCGGCAGGAGTAGCGGAGCTCAGGCGCATTGCCAAAAAGGGGATGAGAGGAGCGATGATCTGGGCGGACCCTCCAGAAGATCGACCGTACAGCCATCCTGACTACAATCCGTTCTGGGCCGCGGCCCAAGAACTGAATATGCCTCTATCCCTGCATATCCTCACTGGCCGCCGAGGCATGGGGTCCGATTTCTTTAAAGGGAACCTGGCGCGGCAGGTCGCGGTTCTGCACCATGAAATCGAACGCTCGCTGTCGGTGTTTGTTTTAGATGGGGTGCTAGAGCGTTTCCCTACTTTGAAGATTGTCTCTGCGGAGAATGATGTGGCGTGGATCCCCTACTTCATGTGGCGGATGGATTTGGCCCAGGATCGCTTTGGGCGTACTGGGGCTGCGCCAGTGAAATTGAGCCTGAAGCCGAGCGAGTACATCAAGCGGCAGGTGTATGCGACCTTTATCAATGAACCGATCTTTCTGAACACGGTCGGCTTATACGGGGAGGACAACGCCATGTGGTCGTCGGACTATCCGCACACAGCCGCGATTTGGCCGCGTTCGCAGCAGTTCATTCGGGAGACCTTCAGCGGACTCTCAGAAGCGGATAGGCGTAAGATCGTACATAACACTGCCGCGCGTCTTTATGGAATTGACTGAGTGGAGGCGAAACCGGAAAGATTTGTACACGAGCAAAAAGAAAAGGAGCCCCTCATCATGGAAACGACGATGAAAGTCAGAGTCCAACCGCTCAGCGCCGAAGCCTTTCGCCCCTACGGTCAGGTGCTGGAGAGCCGCCATCCTCTTTACCCGGAAGTAGACGGGGGACAGTCCTCAATAGTGATGCTACGTCTTCAACAGCGATCCAAACGGATCGACATGATGGCGTTTCATTTTTCGTATAACCAGACCTTTATTCCGGTGCAGGGCTCAATGGTGCTTATTGTGGCTCCCCCGCCGCGCAATCGGGAAGCCGATCCTGCGGAGTATGAGGTGGACTACGAACGCGTCGCGGCCTTTGCGCTGGAGCCGGGCCAAGCAGTTCTGATTGACAAAGGCGTGGGGCACAACATACTCCCGCTGGGTTCGGAGTGTGCGGCCATTAGTGTAACCAAGAATCATGGAGCGGAAATAAACCAACTTCTCGCGGTCGTCGAAGGCCGCGCGGGGCGGCTGCAGTCTACGTCTGCGGTCGAATATGTCCACTTTGGGAAGCGCGACCAACGCCTCATTGAGCTGGAACTGTAGAGAAAATCTTTACCGCATAGAATAAGGAGGGAAATCATGCCAACAAAAATTATCTCTGCCGACTCCCATATTATGGAACCGCCTGGGCTGTGGTTGGAGCGCCTTGATCAGCCCTTCCGCGACCGCGCCCCGCGGGTAGTTCATGAGTGGAAGGGTAGGAAAGGAGAGTTTCTCGTCTGTGATGGGCGGTTGCTGCGGCCCGTGTATGGCGGCTTTCCTGCTGATAAGCCCCTGCATGAGATTCCTCCCTACCCTCAATCTGCCCATCCACGTGAGCGTACGGATTATGCTCATGCGCGCCCCGGAGGTTGGGATCCAGCCGAACGCGTTAAGGATCAAGACATCGATGGCATAGCCGCCGAAGTGTTATACGCGACTTCGGCTATGTTGTTTTTTTCTATTGAGGATTTTGCCCTGCAGCAGACGCTCTTTCGCGCGTACAACAACTGGCTGGCAGATTTCTGTAGCCACAACCCCAAGCGACTCATTGGGTTGGCGCTAATCTCGCTGGAGAACGTTGAGGATGCTGTGCAAGAGCTGGAGCGCTGCACGAAAAAGGGGCTCAAGGGGGCGCTGATTTCTGTCTCACCGGATGTAGAGAAGCAGTATGACAACCCGGTGTATAATCCCTTCTGGGCGGCTGCGCAGGACTGCAATATGCCGCTCAGTCTGCATCTCGCCACCGGCAAGCAGAATATCGTCACTACCTCACGTACTCCCTATGCCCTGTACATGGGCATTTTGGTGGACATTCAGCAGACGCTGGTCACCGTTATCTTCTCTGGGATGCTAGAGCGGTTTCCGCGTCTCAAAGTGCTCTCGACCGAGCATGATATTGGCTGGATCGCCTATTTCATCCGGCGGATGGATCGGGCTTATGAACGCTTCCGCCAATCCGATCCCACTCCCTTAAAGATAGCGCCCAGCGAGTATTTTAAGCGCCAGGTCTACGCTACGTTCCAAGATGACCCGGTGGGCCTCGCGACCTGCGGATTTCTGGGCGCAGACAACGTCCTGTGGGCTTCCGATTACCCGCATGTGGACTCGACCTGGCCTCACTCACAGAGCGTGATTGAGCAACACTTCGCGAAGGTGTCTGAGGAAGATAAGCGTAAGATCCTGTACACCAATGCCGCCAAGCTCTACGGGATTGCGTTAGAGTAAGGTCTCCGCGCCATGAGGAAGATAATCTGTGACGTTTGATGAGATGCTAACGCAGGTGCGGGAACAGTTGCAGCGTGAGGGGCGGGTAGCGTACCGCATCCTCAAGCGGCGGTTCGACTTGAGCGACGACGACCTGGAAGACCTCAAGGCCGACCTCATTGACGCTAAGCGAGTCGCCGCTGATGAAGATGGAAAGGTGCTGGTATGGGTAGGCAGGGAATCTGAGGCAGAATCGGAGAACCGGAGAATCGGAGAGACGGAGAGACCTAAAACAGAAAGCTTTCTTCCCCAATCCCCAACCCCTAGCACCCAATCCCTTGCGGAACGACGCCAACTCACAGTGATGTTTTGTGATCTGGTCGGCTCGACTGCGCTGTCG
>CAZUFQ010000842.1:0-3375 GCA_964618735.1 uncultured Enterobacteriaceae bacterium | reverse complement strand
ATTACGACCATGACGAGAGAATTTCGGAAATTCTGTGCGAGAAACGGACCCAGAATCTCGATCTTCCGCGTGCAAGGCCGATCAAGAAACTTGTCGCCCTGGCTCTCATCGCTGCGGGTGAGCTACCGACAACAGCGGCGCAAGAATTTGCACGGTGTGCATTATTGAACGTTGGTCAATGGGCCCTTAACGGAAAGAAGCGACCCGTTTCGTTGGGTGAGTTCCGCAACAAAGTCACTGAGAAGTGCCTAGAGATGTTGGATGCTTCAACGGAACTGAGTCGACAGCTGACAGGCCATGGCAACAAATATTTCAAGCCAACACTGATTCAGGATTCGTCAGAGCGACTAAATCAACACAAAGCATTTGCCGACGGACGGAAGTGCGATCTGGTTATTACGAGCCCTCCGTATCCTGGCGTCCACATCCTTTATCACCGGTGGCAGGTTGATGGTCGTCGCGAGACGCCAGCTCCCTATTGGATTGCCAATTGCTTAGATGGTCAGGGGGCGTCCTACTATAACTTCGGTGCACGACAGCAAGAAACTCAGAATGCTTACTTCGAGGCATCTCTCAAGACGCTGCGAGGAATCAGATCAGTAATGAAGGACGGCGCGGTAATCGTGCAGCTAATCGCGTTCTCTCAGCCTCGTCCGCAACTACGTCGGTATTTGAAAAACATGCAACTCGCTGGGTTCTCCGAAGTGGTAACCCAGGCCCAACGACGGGGACGCACATGGCGGCAAGTCCCAAGCCGTAGCTGGCATGCGACGCTTCAGGGCCAGACAAAATCAGCGCGCGAAGTTGTGTTGTTACATGTCGCGGACTAATGCTGTTCATTACCGCGAGACAGCCATAAGCCTGATAAGCGTCGCCCCAACGCGATTGATCTCGGATTGCATTTCAGTTTCCTCGAGTTTGCGCGGAGGTTCAGTTTCTGGTGCTGTCTGAGTCGGCTGAGACGCTGCCAGATACATTTGGTAGAGGTGATACGCGACGTGTGAGATGTATTTCGTCTTCTTCTCAGTCGTTCGTGTTTCGTCCGCTTTTTTGCCCACCATGTCATGTAGATAGTTGTCGAGCAGTTCGTAACCCTCATTGATGCAAAGCGTCACCGGTGACGTCTTTGTGGGCGCAATGAACGCGCCCGCATGCGAGGCGTTCCAGGGCTCATCACCCCAACGTGAGTCATGAACATTGAAATCTTCTTTTCGAATGATCTTGATTTGATATGGGGGACGACGCTGCGCCGCTGCCGGTATCGACGCTGAGTGCTTTTTCGGATCGATTGTGGCGACCTCCGGTTTCTTGATCGCCTCAGCTGAAAAGACGGCAGTTAGCTTTTTCCCGTCGTTGCTTGCGGCTGTGAGTTCAAAGTCCAGCTTTGCTCCGATCAGTATTTCTGCCGGAGTGCGCAAGAGCGCCTCGAAGCGACCATCGACAGGAGAAGTAAAGCTCGCCTGTGGAAAACCCTCGTGCGATGTGCACTTTACGTGGAAGGACCATTTCGAATCTGGGTGATTCACCAAATGATCTTTTCCGTTCCAGAAGCAGCGTACATGGGTGTCTGCGCCGCCAGGGAAAAGGCGGACCGGTTGGCGGCTCTTCACCTGCAAGATTGTGGGATCGTCATGGAGCACTGGCGGCATCGGAGGCTCTTTTTCCGCCTTGGGCTTTACTACGACATCGCGCTCAAGCAATCGCGGCTCGGCGAACTCGCTGAATACACCGAGAACCCGTAGGGTCGCTTCAAGCGGATATTTTGTTTCCGCTGTCTTCGTGTGTTTCAACGTGATCACATATCCCTTGGGCACTTTTGCCATTTCCAGGGAGAGATCGTTCATCGCAGGCACCAGGTGTGCGTTAAGAGTCTTGGGTTCGACGCCAGTGGGAAGAATCTCCACGCGGATAGCGCGCTGCCCATCCTCGGGGCGAAACCGGATCGTCTCGGGCGCTTCTGAGTAAAGCACTGGTTCGCTTGCCGGCTCACCGTCTTTCGCCAATGAGACGACCTCAGTGTTCTGATCCTTACCAGTCGAAGCGGGTACGCCACCCGATTGGCCTCCTGGCGCTTGCATTCCGCCCGTCGAATGGTCGCCGAAGTCGAAGTGCGTTTCGATTAACTGGTCTAGCGCGCGCTGGACCGCTTCATCGCCAGCTTGCAACTGCGAAAGCTCTTCCTCGGCTTCTTGTTCAAGCTCGCCGAGCTCAGGATCGTCTTTTAGGGTCTTGGTCATGCGATTGGTGATCGCGTGGTAGACATCTCCCTCGTAAAGGCCCACTCGTGATCCCTGGATAATCTCGGCCATCGCTCTGAGGCTAAGCCCGTCCAGCGTGACGATGATGATCATTCTCTTACGCAGATATTTGAAGCCGAGATCGTTAACGATCAGGGAGTTGTCGAGGCCGTGATGCCGCTGGCCGTTAATTAGGAAAACGCAGCACAGCTTTCCCTTGGTCGGAGACTCCAGGTAGGTGTTGACCTGCGATGTTCCTTCCGAAAAATCTTCGTCGCCCTCTAGGTCTAGGGGCTGTTCTTCGGCCTTATCCCCCTTCCCCTGTGCTTTGGGAAACACGACCACACGAATGCTAATCGTGCCTAAGCCTTCGTCCATCGCGGAAAAATACGTCTTATCCATTACCGAATCGTCAGTGCTCATCAGGAACTCCCGCCCGTGGCGTGCCCGTCCACTTTTTGGTTCCCGTAAGACTTATCGAGTCTCGTTTTTCTTTTGACCGTTGCCGTCGAGAGGCGATATCCGTTGCCAAACATCAAAGCCTGCGTTGAGCCGGCGAACAATTCGTAGGGAAGAACGGGGTCATACACGATGTGGTTAAGCACGCGATAGAGGGCAATCATGATCGACGACCCACCGCTGCCAAAGTTGTATTTGAGATGTTGGAAGCGTGTGCCGTGTTTTAGGCCGATCGCATCAGCAGCAGCAGCGGGGAACTCCGGCACACGCCCATCCGGGTGTGCACAGAGATATGCGAAGTAATCGTCCCTGCGATTCTTGGGATAGATGTGTTTTACGACGGTCCAGCCGAGCCCGGGAGCTGGGACGTCGTCAATTCCGGGGGCCCTTCGTGACATGCACCAGGAATATTCGGACACCGCATATGTAGAAGAGCCGCCTTGACCGAATACCCCGATGAGATAGGGCTTGCCCCCTTTGTCCCCGCCACCGAGCGATAGGAGCGTTTCATGGATGCGGTGGGGCTGCTGCCCCAAGCCGTCGTCTTCGATGCCAACCAAAAATTCGCGACTTGCTTTATCGAATGAAATTCGCACGCGTACGCGACGAGCAAGGTCTCTTGCTTTATCTCGGAGCTTTTTCCCTTCCGGAGTAAGGCTAAGTTTTGGAAGCTGATCCA
>CAZUFQ010000841.1:0-3382 GCA_964618735.1 uncultured Enterobacteriaceae bacterium | reverse complement strand
TTGCGGGCAGCACGTCGATCGTGCAAATCAGTGCCGAGTCGGCATCCATGCTCATATCGAGTAAGTAACCATCATAATAATCGCCATGCTTGCCCGTGCGCGCATCCGGGTTGCGAGCGAGAGCAACTTGTCTTGCGCCGCTGGCTCCCGGTCGTTGAGCACCTCGTGCGTCATGGCCAGGGCGTCGCTGAACGCTGCCTCTTGCTCCGCCGTGGCCAATGGCCGGGACCCTGCTTCAAGCCAACGATAGCTCTCTTTCTCTTAAATCCGGAGAACATTGCGATGCGGCGGCTGGTCTTCCGGCACCTCCGCACGGGCGAAGATCTGTTACGCTAACAACCCCAGAGGGACCCCTGCCGTCGCCACGGTTAAGCAGCTATGTGTAACAAGGCCGTGGGAATGGATCTTCTCCACGCGCTTGCCCTTCTTTACAGATAACGGTCCTGATCCCGTCGTTTGCCGATGGCTCGTGTAGACCAGATAGCTCTTGTCTTGGATGGCAAGCACGGTCCGGTGCTGCCCCGCACGCGCGACGGTTTTCGCCCGGTGCGCCGCTAGAAGGTACTGCTCATTGACGAGATAGACAAGGCTGATGAGGAATTCGAAGCGTTTCTTCTCGAGGTTCTCAGCGACTTTCAGGTCAGCGTGCCGGAATTAGGGACGTTGCACGCCCTTCATAAACCAGTTGTGATCCTGACCTCGAATCGTACACGCGAGTTGTCCGAAGCACTCAAGCGACGATGTTTACATTTGTATATTGATTTTCCCAGCGCTGAGGATGAAGCACGGATCATTGCCCTTAAAGTCCCGGAGTTAGACGAACGGTTGCAACGGCAGGTCGCCCGTTTCGTCAGCGGGCTGCGCAAGCTCGATGTCAAAAAAACGCCTAGTATCGCGGAGACCCTCGACTGGGCGCGCGTGCTGGTTGCGTTGGGAGTCAAAGAACTCGACGCTCCCACCGTGCGCCGTACCTTAAACCTCGTGCTCAAGTACGAGGAGGATATTCGCAAGGCTGAAGGTCGAGTCGGCGATTTGGTGCGAGCCAGCGTCTGAATGCGCGTCTGTTCTGTATTTACAATTTCTCATTTGCTCTCAATTCTCTGACCTTGCCATCCTGGACAATTACTCCATCTTGATACAAGGCCGCGATCTGTTCCGCGGTATAGCCTAAGCAGTTCTGCAGAATCTCTTCGTTATGTTCTCCTAAAAATGGGGCGCGGAAGGGAATCTCGACGGCGGCGGTAGAAAGATGGAAGGGAGATTTGGCAACCGGCGTTGGTCCAAGAATCGGATGCGGGACGTCCTGGAACAACTGACGGGACTTGATTTGCGGATGTTCCGGCACCTGCGGAATATCAAGAATCGGCGCAGAAGGCACCCGCGCTTCCGCTAAAATTTTCAGCGGCGTTTCGTCATCGTCAAAAGATTGGAGCCAGGCTTCAATATATTTTCTCACTTCCGGGCGTCGCTGGCAGCGCGCAACTTGAGTGGCGTAGCGCGGATCGGTTTCCAGCTCTGGTTTCCCCATCGCGCGTACAAGTGAACCCCACTGGTGTTCCGCCACGGCAAAAACGATGTAGCCCTTCTTCGCTTTGTAGACGCCATACGGGCAAATGTTGAAAAAATCACCGCCGAAACGTTTCGGCTCAATCACGCCGCCGCTCATCATAAAGAGCGGGAAATTGATGTAATCGAGGTAGACGAGCGATTCGAGTTGCGACACGTCGATGTATTGCCCTTCTCCATGCAGCGCGCGGTGGAACAGCGAGGCGCAGATGGCTAGCGCGCCGTGAATGCCAGCGTTCGGATCGCCAAAGTAGTTGCCGACGTATTCGGGCGGGCCGTCGGGTTCGCCTGTCATCGACATTACTCCACTCTGCGCTTGCGCGATGATGTCGAAGCTGGTGTGAGGTGCATACGGTCCATCTTGACCATAGCCCGACACGGAACACATGATGAGTTGCGGATTGATCTGCTTGAGCGATTCGTAGTCGAGACCGTATTTTGCCATAACGCCAGGGCTATAGTTTTCGACGACGACATCGACCTGACGCACCAGGGCTTTCACGATCTCAATTCCTTTGGGATTCCGGATCTCGATGGCAAGACTTTTCTTCCCGGCGGAAGCGGCCAGAAAAAATCCACTGACGCCAGGCGCGACCAAATGAATTTTGCGACCCAGGTCTCCATCTGGCGTGCGCTCAATCTTGATGACATCGGCCCCAAGGTCTGCTAACAGCCGTGTGGCGGCTGGCCCAGCCAGGTACTGGGTAAAGTCGAGTACTTTGACGCCTGAGAGCAACTTTTTCTTCCCGTTTCCCTCATAAGCCATAGGTCCCTCCTTATAGAGCCTTACGCGGTGTCCCTTTGTCGTTCTACTTGACCTGTGAGCCGCCTGCAAGGTTGACAGCGCCCTCAGGTCGCTTATGCTGAAAAAGCGGAGGTTTCTGTTATGGGCAGCCGATATATGGGGCACGCATTAATCGCCTTTGCTTTTGGAGGTATGCTTTTTGGGGGCTCTTCTTCTGCTTGGGCGACTGTGTATGGCTGGAAAGGGGAGGGCGGAACCTTACATTTCAGCAATGACCTTGCGGATGTTCCTGAGAGCCAGCGTACAGCAACCCAGAAGTTTACCTCGAAATTTGCGAAGCCAGCTGAATCAACGACTTTGACCCCTGAACCGCCTCCGGAAGCTGCTCCGCGGATTGATTCCTCTGCAGGTGCGCATGCTGCGCCCGTCAATCTCGAAATGAGCGCCTATGAACGTGGTCTTACCCAGGGATTACAGACCGCAGAACGTCAGGTAGGGCTGGCGGGGCAGCTGGCCCAGTCCGTTTTAATGGCTGTACCTCGCGCGTCGCCGACCCGTGTAATCGTGCAACAGCCTGGGCCGGTGATTATTCGCACTCAGGCTCCGGATTATTATTTCTCTCCCTTCAACAATTATATTAGGCCGTATTTTTTCGCGCCCTGTGCGTCTACCCGTTTCATTCCTCATTCTCACTTCTTTCCGGGCCTACGAAGTCGAGGCGCTAGGTTTTTCTTCCCTCAAGGACACTTTTCCCATCATGGATTTCTATGTGGTCCCGCCTTTCCTCCTTGGTGATCGCTATGAAAGCGGTGCGTCAACACTGAACCGGCATACCGGCGTCAGAGCGAGTGACATTGTAGTAAGAGGGGTGCAGTTATGTTGATCCGTATCCGACGCGGCTGGGAGATACCAGAGCGCTTGGCAATTCCAGAAGACGTGTACTTGAACCGGCGGAAATTCCTGCAGAGGCTAAGCATTGCTGGCTTGGGAGCAGTAGGGGCGCTGGCCGGGTGCAATCGTCAATCTGAAAGTCAGCCGGAAAACGCGAAGCCCTCACTCATCGGCTTGCCC
>CAZUFQ010000840.1:0-3384 GCA_964618735.1 uncultured Enterobacteriaceae bacterium | reverse complement strand
GGCGCGTTCGTTTTATCCACCTTGAGGACTTTTGCAACGACCCACTGATCGACGAATGTTGTTCTCACCTCGGCAATCTTCATAACGAGAGAGTAGCGAAACGAATCGCCTCACGCCACTATCGGCTTGCTACCGCTGGGAAATAGCTCGCCAGCCGAGCTACGAAAGGACCGAAGGGCCGTAGTCCAACTATTCGATCGCTGCGGCAAACGCCCGCAACTCGCGATTGAACCGTTCCGCATCTTCCCAAAACGGCGCGTGGCCAATGCTGGGATAATAAGAGGTCTGCGCGTGTGGAATTTTCTCCGCGTTATGTTTCGCCATACTTAAAAGCACGATGGCGTCGTCGATCCCATGGGTAATGAGCGTCGGCTTCCGCAGCGTCAGCAACAGGTCATCATTATCAACTTGACGGTTCATCAACCCCTCTCGCACCTGAGGCGGGACAATGAGATTATATCCGAGGAAGAAATACAAATCCTCGGGCGAAGGCTCAGCGTACACGCACAGACGGACAAATTGCTGTACGGCGGCGGCCCCTTCTTCCATCACGTTTGAGAAGAGTCCGGCAACCACTTCTTCACTGACGCCCTGACCACGGAACGACGTGAATGCGTCGCCTAGCTTTGAGGTGGCGCCAACGAAATGTATCCCACCGATGCGTTCCTCACCGTAATAGCGCAGATAGTCGCAAATAATCATGCCGCCGTAGGACCACCCACTCAGCACCGGCTTTTGCAAGCCTAGGGTTGAGATGACAGCGTTGACATCATCCGCCCACAAGCGGGAGTCGCCGTAAACATTTTTGGGCTTCTCAGACAGGCCGTGCCCACGGATATCCATCGCGACCACGCGAAAATCTTTCTCCAGATCGGAGTGCAGTTGCTTGTTCCATGAGAGGCGGCACTGAGAAAATCCGTGAATAAACAAGAGCGGTCTGCCATTAGGATTCCCAGTTTCATCCACGCGCAGCTTCAAACCGCCGCCGCCAGTGACTGTGTAGGTTTTCATCAGTTGTCCTCCTCGCAGTAGGCCCTCGCGCCCATGTATCCGCAGTGCGGTCAGGAATCAAGCCGCCCGCCACAACCAACGAAAGACCAACAAATGTCCGAAGAGAGCGGCTTGCACGATGAAGGCCGGCAACCATACATAAGGCGCGGAGGTTATGAGAGTTGTAGCGGGCTCATTAAGAAACACGCGAAACGGCGTCGGCGCCGACAACATAGCAATTGTCACCACGTTCACCAGCAACCCTAGCCCCATGAGGTTCCACGCCAACAAGCTCCACATCGGCAGTCGTTTACGAGCCGCAAGCCAGGCGATCACCGGAGCAGACAGTCCAGTGAGGACATCAAAGTTGCGGCCCTCAAAAGTCATCTGCACAGGCATGGCGCCGTTTTGATAAAAAAGAAAGAGGATGAGTTCGACGGGAATACGAAACACCTGAAAGCCAATGAGAGCAGAAATAGGCAAGCCTGCGATAAGGCGGCTCCCCAGGCGAGAAAAGGCGCAAACACCGGTGACAATAATAGCTGCAGCCAGGAGTTGTATGATGGGCGGAGGAAACTTCGACCAGTCGGAGAGACTGCCGCGCTCTGCTAACGTCACAGTCACAGTTAACCAAATAAACACGAGTACAGTGATTCTCATCGTCCAGCGCCAAGTCACCTCTCGCATTTCGCCTAAGTTCCGTCCCGCTCTCCAGACCGCAACAATCAGCAGCACGACAAGACCGAATACAATGACAACAAATAAGGCTATGACGTTCAAAGGAAGCAGGGGCGGAGGTTCCATCACGAGCCTTATTTGCCGTGGAGCATCAACGTTATGACGTGGGAGAATTTGAGCCAGGATCTGAACTCTTCGTTGTGTCTCATCGGCTCCATGCCGACCTATCCTCGGCTCGCAATAAACTGACCTTCTCTCGCCAAACTAGCAAAACTCGCCAAATTGTTTTCGTACAAAAGAAAAGGGAGACCACGCCTTTCCGCCTCCGTACGAAAATACTCGTTAATGAGCACGGCATTGCGGAAATCGTCAGCCGAGATCGTACGCTTGAGGTGGCTTGGCCCTTGGAGGCGTCGCAGGTGCTCATCAAGCTGAGGGGCGGAAAGCACGATGGACAAATCAGCTCCAGCGTCGCTGTACAGTTCTGGAACCAGGTGAGTTCCTTCTACGATCAACGACGTCCCTTCATTGCGTGCGCGCCGAATACACGAAAGAATTGCGGGCCGCAACCGCGCGGCTTGCGCGATCAGCGTTTTGATTGGATTTTCCGAACGGAAAGTAAAGGTGAAAAGGTCGGGATCCTTCGCCGGGGAGGTTTCGGTGCGCAGCACCTCACGGATGAAGCCGGTTCCTAAACGATGGTCAATACCTAAGAGAAAACCCAATTCTCTAGCAAGCGTGCTTTTCCCCGTGCCAGCAGTCCCCCCGACTAGGATAATTGGTTTTTGCATGTCATCCTCTCGCATGAGGCGCGGCGCTCCCCATCCTCCTTTTTCGCCGTGCGCTCCGATGATTACGGGCGGCAGCGTACCTAGGTTTCACGTCGTTTGTCAAGGAAACCTAAGAGAGATGACACAAATTCCTGCTCAACCAAGCGTAGAAGGACACTGTTGAGACTCTTTGGAGGAAAGTGCAGTATGTATTGTGGAGTCTGCACTCAGCCCTCATCTGCACGAGGCAAAGTCTTACACGGGCATCTTGCTGCCCGTAGCATCTGGAGAGATTTTCGCCTTAATACCGCGCAAGGGCGTCACGCCAGCGCGCTTCTAACGCTTGGCTTTCTCCTTCAGATAGGACGTGCAAACGAGGATGCCCATCGAGCAGGACGCCATCGGTGGGGTGGACATAGCGTCTGATCTTCTCCATGAAAAAGACTACTGAGCCAATAGGCAAGAGTTGTTTGGACGAAAAATAATAGGGAGATTTCGTTAAATATGCTTGCATAGGGAAGGACTCCTTTTTCCTCTCTGAAGGGGCTGGATAGACGAGGGGAAGATCCTGAGCTGTAAAGACTAAAGGCCCCTTAGTGCTTTGGGGTAATAGCTCTGCAAAAATGCCATCCCAGAGTTGTTGCACTCGCCGGGCATCCGCAGCCGACGAGAACCGGCGATTCCGGATTGGTGGGGAAAGATGCGGGTCATTTGAGCTCGACATCAATGCTCCTTCCGCGCGGGTCTAACGGATAGGTGCGCGTGGCTACAGGCGTGAATGGAGTGAAGGCAATCTGCCGATTTCGAAGTGAGGTAGTCTCCATGGAGTGCGCCGCCAACGCAGAGCTTTGTTCCACATTCCACATAGTGGGGTGCTTACTCCTGTCCGAGCTCCCACTGTTCAGGCAGCGGCTGCGGGCCCGGGAGAATACCAGCAATGTCGGGA
>CAZUFQ010000839.1:0-3386 GCA_964618735.1 uncultured Enterobacteriaceae bacterium | reverse complement strand
CTCTGTGCAGATGGTTTCTAGGTAATTCTGGGGTATGTACTTGACGAGTTCTGGCGTCGTATGGTCCACCTGGTCGTCCAAGCGCCGTATAACTTCTCGGCCTGACTTCCACGTTACTTTGGCTTGGAACATGGTTCCCAGCCTTGCCTTGGGATCCAAGAATCGCTCTTTTTTCAAGAAGGAGAAATGCTTGCCTGCATGGGTGTCTCCCAGTAGGGCCAATATATCGGCGAGTGCGCTCTTACCACTCCCCTTGTTGCCGATAACAACAACGAGTCCGTGGTTGAAAGCGATATGTCCAGCAAACCAGTTTTCCTCCCCCGACGCTTGTTCCGCTTTTGTGAAACCTACAGAGCTTATGTATTTTGTCGCGTTCTGCTCGATTCGGGTCATTGCAGATGGAGAATCGCCTATGAAGACACGCGACTCGGGCTCGTAGAGGAGGTGTCGTAGTCCCTGAAATGTAGGATCAGCCTTGATCCACATGTGTCGATTTTCTGCAGGGTCAAACAGTGATTCATGGGTATGGGAATCGGAACCATGAACGCACGGCTTTAGACCTTTGAATTCGTTTACGAAATCTTGCACCGTTGGATGTTTTCTCCCAAGACCGAACTCTCGCGTGCTGGGGTTTCCGGAAAACAACATGTGGGACTTCTGGATAAGAAGCTTCCGCGTCAGATGGCCCTGACCGTCCCAACTACATTTAGAGAGATCCTCATCTGAGGGCACTACTATTAAGAAGCGATCCTTGAACCGCGACGCTTGCCGCTCTAACACTTCTGTGACCTCTTCGTGCGCCACGACGGCATTTATCATTCCAACTTGCAGATCGCTTTGGCCTTGGAACTTCTCGTGTTCCGCCTTCAGCTTTTTGCCAAGATCTTCAAGATTCTTGAGAGTCAGCGACCAACGTTCATCAGGGTTATCGGGACTGGCTTGTGCAGTGAATTTAAGCTCCCGAAGGAAATGCTCTTCGATCGCGTCTACATCAACGTCATCGGAAAAGATCACATGGAAATTTACCCGGCTGTCTGCGCCATCTGGGCGCTTAATGATTACTGACGTGCGTAGTTCGATATTTGGGAGCAAAAGAATGTGTTGGGCTCTGGTTGCCAGCCCCTCTCCTATAACTGATTGGAGTTTCCTCTGGTTACTTTGTAGTTCTTTGAGTTTCTTGTATCCCCCAATTGAGAAGTAATCTGTCACCCCAATAGCAGCGATGTTCTTCTCTAGCGCCTGCTGAAACAGAGTTTTCGCGTATTCCTCGAAGTTGCTACCAAAGCCATTGTTGAGGGCAGAGAAAGGGGTGTGGACTTGGAGATCCCACTTTCTCCACTCTGAGCCTCGCGGGTATTTAGCTTCTGCCATGTTGAGCCCTTATGTGGTGATTGTCTGAAGCTCTCCGAGAAGCAGCTCATCTGCCTCTACAATAGGCTGTACGCTGAGCTATCTCTGCCACGACTGTAGTTATCGTAGATGCCATAGTTGACAACAGGGGCCTCAATGGACTGCCCGCTGGAAGCACTTAATGATTTTTCCCTAGAACGAATTGCAACTCTAGACACGTTTCCCTTCCCCAACAAGGCGACCGCAAAAGGCACTAGTCCCAACTTAAGACCTTTTCCTCGGCTGTTCCCGGGCAATTCCCTCGCCCCGCAGGGGAGAGGGCGAGGGTGAGGGGCGTCAAATGGTCGCTCTCGTTCTCATTCCCCTCATCCTGACCTTCTCCCCGGGGGGGAGAAGGGACTTCCTAGTGCAGTTTCAGGACGGATAATCTCCTTAAGTTGTGACCTATGCCGCAAAAGGCCGCCCCGCCATGACTATTCTTTACAATTAAGCGTCAGGCTCCCGGACGCATCAGTTTGCCGGGTAGTCCGCCTTGGTACACATTGTCAGCATATAGGACATTACCGCCTACGATGGTTTGTTGCACGCCTTTCGCCCGTTCAATAAGTCGCGGCTTCCCACCGGGTAGATCATTGACCCACTCGGGCGGATATAGTCCCACCGTGTCAGGATCAAACAGCACCAAGTCAGCATCCATTCCTACAGCAATGCGCCCTTTCTGAGGCACACCGAGAAACGCGGCGGGCTCGGACGTAAGCCTACGCACTCCTTCTTCAAGCGTCATAGCCTGGCGCTTGCGCACCCATTCGCTCAGCAAATAGGTTGGGAGTCCGGCGTCGCAATGCTGGTCCACATGAGCCCCTGCGTCGGACAAGCCCAGCAGCACTCCAGGATGAGTGATCAACTCACGTACTTCGTCAGGATTCGTATTGATGACCGACAAGGTGATCCCCATCTCCAGATTCTCATCGATCGCCAGATCGAGCACGGTATCCACTGGATCACGATTCCACTGCGCGGCAATCTCGGCGATACTCTTGTTCAGATATTGCTTGTTACGCTCTTGTTCTACCCGCACGACATGCACGCGGTCCCACTGATTGGTGAAAATGGCGCCGCCCACTTTCAATTCACGCCGAAAGGCTTCGCGAAACTCGGGCTTTTTATAGAGAGCGATTTGTTCAGGAACTGGACGATTGAAGGCGTCACGCCACGAAGCAAAGCTTGCGAAAATAAACGGCACCTTGAAGGTGTAGTATTGCTGAATTGGGCGCGGCGTCACTTGCGGCGGAATCCGCAGCCCTTGTCTCAACAACGGCTCGACGCGATCTAACGTCTTGCGGCAGACGCCCGGCATATCGGACCGACCAAGCAGCCCAAGCCATGTCACGGGACGTTGACTCTCGGTCGCCACGGACACGAGCAGATCCATCTCTTCTTCAGACATCACACTGACACTACGAGTGAGGGCAATTTCGATCACGCCGCGCTCGAGCTCGCGCATCACGCGGCCAAGCGTACAGAGTTCCTTCTTGGTCGCCATGCGACTGGCCAGCGGTTTACCTTGATAGCCGATATGTTGATTTAATAAACTTAACGAGAAACCGAAGGCTCCAGCTTCCATCGCCTGACGAAAGAGTGTGGTCATGCGTTCGAGCTCATCCGACGAGGCCTCGCGCTCAGAAGCCTCTGCCCCCATCACGTAGTAGCGGAAACTCGACAGCGGCACGAGAAAGCCCACATTGAGGCCGATCCCGCGCCGTTGAATAGCGCTCATGTATTGGGGAAAACTTTCCCATTCGTCCCATGCCACCCCATTCAGCAATACATCTTGCGGCATCGCTTCGACGTTCACGAGATCCCATGAGACAATATCTTTCTCTTGTGGACGGCACGGCGCTACACCGACGCCGCAGTTGCCCATCAGCACGCTGGTCACCCCATGCCAGGGAGAACAGGTCAGCAGCGGGTCCCACGACACCTGCGCATCATAGTGAGTATGGATGTCGATGAACCCCGGCGCTAACACCTGCCCA
>CAZUFQ010000838.1:0-3389 GCA_964618735.1 uncultured Enterobacteriaceae bacterium | reverse complement strand
ACATCGCAATCAGCGCGATACCGATCACGCCAAGATCACCAGACGAGTGAACGCTCGGAATCTCGGCGGCATGCTCCAGAGCTTGCCACATCGCATCGACCAGGTGGCCGAGTTCAGTCATTCGCCACATCGCATACGCGATGCGAACGTATTTGCGCGTGGCACGCCACGCGCGAAGCAAGAAGAACAACGGGACCTCCCAAGGCCCCACCCGGACGGTCTGCTACGACACTAAATCCGGATGGGGTTCTCGAGGTGGGGGCCGCTGCCTAACCCGCAGCGGCCCTCATTTTTCACTGCAGGTCATTTAGCCAACTCCCACAGTTGACCCACGCTTAGGCTAGACATGCGCTCGCGCGCACGATCGCGCCGGCGGTGAGCGTAGCCGACGCAATTTCCGATTTTGTTAAGGGACAAAAGCGGAAGATGATCGCTGTGACAGCATAGCAGGCGTTAGCGCGCGTAAAAAAAATGCCCGGGAAACGGGCTGAAAAACTGGCGCAATACGGGAATCGAACGGTGGCCGTCACCCCAGACAAGGGGCGGAGAGGAATTGACAAATTCAGACCACGTAACCATCCAACCTACCCACACCAGTTGTTCGAGACTAAACGCACGAGCGACCCTTCGGTCTGCTCAGATTCGTGCTCGGTGTCGGCTTAACGTTTTCTGGCTAAGGATCCCTCTTTGCGTTGTCGTCTCGAACGTCGCAGCGGCGTACCGCATGCGTGAATTCAGTTCGTAAGGCTTGCGCCGTTTCAACCCAGAGTCAACCGGACTCTGACAAGATGCCAAAAGTTCTTCTCCACACGATACGTCGTGACGGGAATTTGCATAATGGCTTGATTCCATTGAGTCAAAAAAATCGAGATTAGAATATTGCCGAATCTATCCACAAGAACGCGATGATTCCGTACCAGGAAAATCACACGCACATGCTGTGAGTGCACCCTCTTCCGCGCTCGAAAATAGAAGAAGACCTGGCGGGATGCCCAAATGGGGGGCCAACCGATGGACCAACGCCCCCATGGTGTTGGCGCGGGCAGAAGCAGTGGTGACTGTTAGCACCCGCGGCGTGCCTATTGAGAAATGTGTCTTGTGCAGTTCGTCACGATGGCTTGCCGTATACGCAACCAGTTTTCTGAGGATCGTCGCTCGATACAAGAACGCTTCGCTTTCCTGAACTGAGCGTGATGGCTCAACAGTCATCGTCCCGCGATCAATCTCCAAGAAATAGTAGCTGACGCGCGAGCGGCCATCAGGTGATTGCCGACGAAGCCCGAAAATCGCGTCGGGCACAATATGCACGACCGCTCGGGTTCCCATCCACTCCACGGGGACAGCCCATCGTCCCGGATACGAGGACTTCCTCGTGGCGTCGGGTGCCTTTGCGAGAATTTCCTCAAAAGGAATGACGGTAACATCGCCACGCGCTTTGCACCTGAGTTCGAGGTCGATCATGAAGTGTGAAATCGCAAGCGTGTGGTCCAGATTCTCCCGTGTGTAGCTGCGATTCCGCCCGCGCCAGTCTGAAAGTACGGCCGGGACATTCAGCGTGTCTTTGAGATAGCGGGCGCCCGCATTATCGATGCCATACACGAGCGATTTCGAGCCGCCTTCGTGGAAGCGGTCGATCTGCGCTATCGGCCTATCAAGGAACTTGCTGCGGTATAGACGAACAAGGCGGCGCGCGAGTTTATCGGGACTACGCGGGGCGAAGTAGCGATAGATGTCCTCGGCGCGGACGAACCGGTGCCGATACACAAGACGGAGGATGGCTTCGTCATCCTCCGTAAGTTCTATGCGAGGCGCAGCTTCAATACGCCTGAAACGGGGCAGTGATTTGCGAACCTCGCCCATTTTACGCTTCAGGCTCCTCCTGCCAGAAGTCGATTTCCTTGGCGGCCGATGCTGGAGCGCTTAGCCGCAGGCGGCGCTCGCCGATCTCGCGCTCAGCCTCGTCTCTGGTGCTTATGCAGCCGCTTTCGGTAGCGGCACGATCCCTGAACCGTCCCTCAATCGCAGCCACGCGAAATACGGGCTTCACGTTGAGCGTCTGCATCACGATAGCGGGCTTACCGCGCCGCTTCACGACTGCGGTTCGGTCGGGCAGGCTCCGAATCTTCGCCGTCGCCAGATGGAAGCATTCTTCAAGTGAGTAGAGGTGGGTAGGGCGTTCCTCCCGGATGCTCCGATACGTCTGGGACCAACCGCGCGCCGATGTGGCGCTTCTGCCAGAACTCCAGTTGGCGCCTTCACCAGAACTGAAACTATCAGAGCTCGAAGCAGCAATGCTCGTTCCCGTTTCCAATCCGCTTACGTCCGCCGTCCGTGTCCTGCTCTCGGACGATCCACTCGAATAACCGGAATTCCAGCTGCTGCCGCTTGTCTCGTTGAACCCGGTGGATTCGGAGCCGGACTGGAGCCACACCAGCTCGTCCCCGACGACGACCGGCATCGTAAGACCGGGCTTTGGGATCGTGAGGTCTATGTCGGTGCGCATGACCTCGCGCGCCATAATGCTCGCGTCCTCGTCCGAGAGGCCGCCAAGCACGATCTTCGTGTGTGTGCAGCCCATGACGGCGTTGTAGATGGACTCACCTTTGGCTTTCAGCTGTCCGATTCGTTGATGGGCGAGCACGGCGTGCAGGCCGAACTTGCGTGTTTCATCCAGGATTCGTTCAACATCGCCTGAGAGGAATTGGTACGCCTCATCGATGTAGAGCGAGAACGGCCGCCGCTTGGCAATAGAAACGTCCCGGCCGAGCGCTGAGAGGAAGAGGTCGTTGATAAGCAAGCCGCCAAGGAGGCTCGCATTCTCTCGCGAGAACGATTGCGAAGCGCCTAGATCGACAAGGACGATCTCCTGATTATCCATCGCCGCCCGAAAATCAACCGAGCGGCTACGCTGACCGACAACGAGACGGAGCGCAGGTGAAGACAGGAACTTCGTGAGCCTTGTGATGGTGCTCTCGACGTATTCCGCGAAGTCGCTTCGCTTGAGGGCATTCAACTCGTCCCACACGATCTGAAACGTCTCGTTCGGGAGATTGCCAGTCAGCGCCTGGCGTAGTCCGCCGGGATCGCCTGCCTGAAGCAGCGCAGGTGCCTCAGCAAGCGTGAGACCGTTCACCAAGAGCGCATAGAACACGGCGCGAAGGATTTTCTCCAGGCGCGGTGTCTGCGCCATGTCCTTGGCACCCCACGCCTGCGCGCACGCAGCAACCATGTAGTCCACTCGAACACTCGGTTCCTCACCTTCGACGTGTCGTAGCGGGTTGAACGCGGGAATCCGGTCGCCGTCGCCGGGCCGAATGATGTGGATGCGCCTCGTGCGGCCGTAACCTTGCGACGCGCACCACTGCTCTATGTTTGCTACGAGTTCGCCA
>CAZUFQ010000837.1:0-3390 GCA_964618735.1 uncultured Enterobacteriaceae bacterium | reverse complement strand
CGACACTGTCGTATTCGCTGGAAAGCCAAACGCCCATTTGATTTTCAGGTTCGCTACTTGCTCTGCTGTGAGCCCGGCGTGATCGGCGGCTTGGAAGCGGGAATTCGCCAGATCGCCGCTCCAACCATTCCATTGCGATCCTTTGGTCGGATCAAATGCATTCGTCGTTGCTTCACAGCGTCCACTCGCCGTTTCCTTTACCTCTTGCGCAGGATCAAGTTTCTTACCGGTTATGAATTCAGCGATCGCCTGCCGTTCGTCAGCCGTGCGAGAAAAACCGACGAACTTCATTGTTCCAGTTTCCAGCACATCGAGAATATCTTGCGGCCCCATCAACCGCAGGGCTTCAAGACGCGGCGCTCGTGTGGCCTGCGCCCCACCGTGACATTGGGCGCAGTGCTGCTTATAGAGCGCCTCTCCATCTAATGCAGCTTGCGGAACTGCCTGGGCAGACGCTCCTCCCAACATCAGGACAGCACCGAGCGCTAGCCCGATGCGCCAGCGGTAACGCTGTCTTCTTTGCCAAAAAGAATTGACCGTGGATTCCATCTCTTTTCCCTCTTTATTTCTCCGAAGTAAAATAGTTCGCAATAATCTTCGCAACCTCTTCGGGTTTCTCCATAGCGAGAAAATGACTCGTCCCTGGAACCGTAACAAGCGATCCCTGTGGGACCTCCCGCGCTATACGTTGCGCCGCCAACGCCAGCGGCGGATCAGTTTGTTCGCCTCGCAACACTAACACGGGGCAGTCGATGGCATGGAGTTGCGAGAACACGTCGAGCGTCATGGTCGTCGCAAAGATTTGGGCCTCCATTTCCGGGCTGCATTTCAGCGCCACACGACCGTCCGGCAAGGTGGACGTGCCGTGGTTCACGTAGTCCCACAACACTTCTTCGCACCAGCCGGCAAAAGCGTCTTTCCCCTGATATGCGGCAAAGAGTTGCTGGTGGTTATCCCACACCGCGCGGCGACGCAACGTACGTTCGACCAGAGGAGAATTGCCAGCCGCCAGCCGTTCAAGAAAGGGCGGCTCATGGGGTATCACTACTGGTTCCATCAACGCCAGTTTTTTGACTCGGTCCGGATGTGTAGCCGCATAATGCGCTAGCATCACGCCGCCGCCGGAATGCCCAACCCCATAAAAGTTACGCAACCCGAGGCGGTCACACACCGCATCGACATCTTGAAGTATGTCCGGCCAATGACATTGCTCCAAGGGCGGCTTGTCGCTATCTCCTTGCCCTCGCCAATCCAGGCTGTACACGTGATATTGCAACGACCATTGTTGCAACAGCAAACGGTAGAGATAACCAAGAAAACCATTGGCGTGAATGAGGAGCAGATCCGGTCCTGTCCCTCCCCAATCGGCGATGTGAATATTTACACCGTCAACGTTGACGAAATGACTTTGCGGTTCCATAACGCCCCGGTGTAAACGACTAGCGCTCCCTTGTCTAGACTACAGCTGTTGTACACCGCTCCATACTAGAAGAAGAGCAAACACGAAGAGTAGTCCACCGCTTGCACGCAACGCCCATTGATACCCATGCCCTTGCAAACGTGTGCGCCCACTGTGGATCAACAGTGCAAGCAGCAATTTGGAGCCAACCAGACAGCCATAGAATCCACCGACGAAAGCGAGAATCGCCCCGAAGGCATTTTGTTGACGCCACTGCAGCACCAAGGGGCCGGCGACAGTTAGCCAAAAGACATAAGGGTGAGGATTCAGCAGATTGACCACTAATCCTTTGCCGAGACTGCGCCGATGATCGAACGCTTTTGCCTGCGCTCGCACAGGCTCCCGGGGGATAGTCCGCAGCGTCTCCCACGCCAGAAATAACAGGTATAGCCCTCCGCCAATGGCCAACAACGGTAAGGCCCCTCCAGGCAGTCTCACTAACACGAGAAAACAGAGCGCAACAACGGCAACGTCCCCAAGCGGAGGAGCACACGCCACCAGCATTCCGGCTCGCCAGCCGCCGCGTAATGTTTCGTGAATAATCAACCCCAACAATGGGCCAGGAGTAATACCAGCTCCTATTCCCAACCCCAACCCCAGTCCGAGCGCTTGCCATGCTGTCATCGTGTGGTTTGCCTTCCAGCTCTAGGTCACAGTTTCGCCGCATGATAAGGAATCTATATTCTCTGAAAAGGACGGTGCGCGATGGCTCACGATCACCATCACGACAAAACCACTCACGATCATCACTCCACGCCGCATTTCCGTCATTGTCCGAAGTGTGGAGGCGCGCTACAGCTTCAGCAGTTCAAACCACACGAACCGCATAGGCGAGTGTGTCAAGATTGCGCGTTTGTCTTTTACGACGATCCCAAGGTGGCGGCCTGCACTATTCCTGTCCTGGACGGTAAAGTGGTGCTGCTGAAACGCGGCATCGAACCGAGCTATGGGAAATGGGTATTCCCCGGCGGCTTTCTGGATCGCGGTGAACGGGTCGAAGCCGCCGCTATTCGTGAGACCTGGGAAGAGGTCAACCTCCAGGTCGAAGTAAAACAGCTGCTCAATGTCTACTCGTATTCAGGCTATCCTGTCGTCGTCATTGTCTACTTAGCTGATATTGCCGGCGGCGAATTACAAGCAATGGACGAACCACTCGAAGGGGGAACCTGTGAAGCAGAAGCGTGTACGTGGGAGGAGCTGGACTGGATGCGCACCGCGTGAGCATTGCCAGCTAACTTGGCTTTGAGCGGCTTCCAACAAGAATAGCCAAGCAGTCAGGCAGTCAGATAATCAACGGTCCTACAGTCAAAACCCGTGTTTTCCGTAGGGGCGCAGCATGCTGCGCCCCTACAAGGACGAAACTGCCTCACTACCACCTAACAACAAGAGCGGCATATTGAAATGTCGCAGAAGGCAAGATTGACGGGAATATACTACGCCCATTCCCGTCGTCTTTGGATAAACCCATTGACTATCTCAAATGTCGCTTCAGGCAATTCCATGTGGAACATGTGACTGGCGTTCGAGAACAGCGCCAAGTCTGCGTTGGGAATACGCTGAGCGAGGGTCACCGAGTTCTCCGGAGGCACGAGCCCATCTTCTTTGCCCGTTACTACAAGTGTCGGAACAGCAAGCTGAGGCAAGCGCTCGTAGGTGTCATGCCCCTGAATCGCCTGCATCTGTCGCACCATGCCATGCTTTGGCGTTGGATGTTGCATCGACATCTGATTCAGTTGTATGAGCATGTCCATGTGTTTCTGCATGAACCAAGGCGTGACCGCTACTTTCGTCATCGCCAGCGCTGCTTGTTGCACATCTACCGATTCAATATTGTTTAGCATGTTCAAGACGTCTGGGTCTTTTGACAAAACAGATTTGGCTCCGCTGCAATGGCTGCAACCAAACTTAAGTGTCTTTACCAGTTTGGAGTT
>CAZUFQ010000836.1:0-3390 GCA_964618735.1 uncultured Enterobacteriaceae bacterium | reverse complement strand
ACGTATTGCCTCCGGAGTTGATATTTCCGCTATCAAAACTGTCCGGAAGCATCTTTCGTGCATCTAAGGCGGAGGATTGGCTCGATGGGTCTTTTCCGCACCCCTCATCAGTTTTGTGCTGTCTGATGTGATTGGCGACGATTTAAGTACGATCGGTTCAGGTCCAACGGTTCCTGATCCCACGACCTTCGCCGATGCCTGGCGCGTGTTAGAGCATTTTACTTTACTTGACCAGCTTCCGTCCTCAGTTAGACAGTATGTGCGTAAGGGTCTGGATGGAATATGTCCAGAAACACCGAAATCTGGAGACACAATTTTTAACAATGTTGCAAATATCCTGATAGGGTCTAATCGTCTCGCACTGGAAGCAGCCGCAACTGCTGCAAGGACGCAAGGCTTTGTCCCCTATCTTATCGACGAGCCTCTTAGAGGTGACACTACAGATGCTGCTACCCGTTTTGCTGAGACGCTACGGATGTTGTTACCAAAGATCACGCAACCCACATGTGTCCTCGCCGGAGGAGAAACTACGGTCCACGTGACCGGGGCTGGCAAAGGTGGCCGTAATCAAGAATTTGCGCTTGTTGTGGCTCAAGCGCTGCAGCACGAAGCCTCCTGGATGCTGTTAAGTGCTGGCACCGACGGAATAGATGGACCAACAGACGCAGCTGGAGCATTTGTTGACGGGCAGAGTATCCCAAGAGCGGCAAAAAAGGGCTTGGTTGCACAGGCAACCCTGAATGATAACAATTCCTATCCGTTTTTTGCCGCTCTTGGCGATTTGTTTCGCCCGGGACAAACGGGAACGAACGTAATGGATATCAAACTGGCGTTACTCTGGCCCTGATGGCTTCGTGTCTTTAATTCCTACATCTCTTGCCAAAGGCTGAGGAACTTATTAAGAGGACACGCATGGCAATAAACCGTACGGCCAACAACAATGAACGTGTCCCTCCTGGACAATATCTCGTCGAAAAATGGCCCGTCTTGAGTTACGGCCCCACTCCACGTTTCCATCCGGCAACATGGGACTTTCGCCTTTTTGGCTTAGTGGAGGAGCCAGTGCGGCTGAACCTCCAACAGGTCCGCGCGTTGCCACAAACCAAGCTCACAACGGATTTTCATTGTGTAACCACTTGGTCGCGGCTCGATAATCAATGGGAGGGCGTCTTAGCCAAGGACGTTGTCTCCTTGGTTCGTCTCAAGCCAGAAGCGCGTTATGTGACCATTCATTGTGAAGGCGGTTATACAACCAACCTTACGCTCAAAGAACTGGTAGATGATGACGTTATTTTTGCGCATCGTCATGATGGGAGCGATTTGCATCCAGACCATGGTTGGCCGCTCCGTTTAGTTGTCCCTAGGCTTTACGCTTGGAAGAGCGCCAAGTGGGTGCGCGGCATTGAGTTCCTCACAGAAAACCGCCGCGGATTCTGGGAAGTCCGAGGCTATCATAATCGTGGCAACCCTTGGTTAGAAGAACGCTACAGCGATCAAGAAAATGACGACGACGCCTAGCCGCTCAGAGACGCACCGTATTCGCGTATACCAATGCAGGAGCGCACGAGTCGGTTTCCCTTTTTTCTTCTTTGCATTGCCCTTGGTCTGAAGACTGAATGTATGTTCATTTGCACGGGAACGCGTAACCTGAATGGTCGTTCAGTCATATTCTACTTGACAAACGCCGCCAAAGGAGGGATAAGGAGCTGACATTAGCCAAATAAAAATTATACGAAAATTACCTTATATTTGACCTTACGAAGCGTATGGCAGTCTATACTGTTCTGAGTCGAAAAACGCTCGCTAGTTTTGCTGAAGAATATAGTCTCGGCAAACTTGTGAAATTTTCTGGCGTACCGGCTGGCTCAGTAAACACACATTATCTTCTTGAAACCCTGAAAGGCAAATTTTTTCTTAAGGTTGACGAAGTCAAGAAAACACAGGACGCCCAACGAGAACTCGATCTCCTATTGTTCCTGCGCGGGCAACGATTTGCCTGCCCGCAGCCCCTGCCTGACCAGAGAGGAGTTTACTTATCCGACTACGAAGGGAAAATAGTCTCAGTCTATCCTTATCTGACCGGAAAAAGTCTTTCCGAAAAGGTGCTTTCACTTGAACAGTTGGAAAAGATAGGCAAAACTCTCGCGTCCTTGCATGTTCTAGGGCAAACATACGGGAGAAACATTGAGAATCGTTTCCGCTTCGAACGAGTATCCGATTTGTACCGGGAGGTCAAAGCGCAATTACCCTCTCATTTTCGTCATCTTACTCATGTTCTTGACGATGAGGTGGCGCATCAAGCTCAATACGCAGAAGAACGCCTACCGAAAGGCATCATTCACGGAGACCTTTTTGCCGACAACATCCTTTTTCGCGGTGGCAAGATTGCCGCCGTTCTTGATTTTGAGGCGGCTGGATACGGGAAATTGATTTACGATCTTTCTACAGCAATTAACGCCCTGTGCTTCATTGACGGCGAGTATTTAATTGAGCGTTTTGAGACGCTCCTCCATGGTTATCAAAGTGTCCGCACCCTTACGCTGGGGGAATGGGATGCATTTCTTAACGAGCTACGCTTTTCCGCCTTTCGCTTTACCTTAACGCGTCTGAAAGATTTCTTTTTGCGCCCGATGAGCATGCAGCAGCGGATTAGTAAGGATTTTCGCGATTTTTTCGATCGTCTCCAAGTTTTGCGCCGTGAGCGACCTGGCGGCATGGAGAGACTCCTGATGACAATGGCAACAGGTTATGATTATCGGCAATATCAAAAAATCCGCACGCAAAGTCAGGCGTTAGAGAGTCGCACCTCTTCACGAAAAAGAAAAAATCCAGGTCGTTGGACAACAATTCCCAATAACCTTGCGGTAAAAGGACATCTGCAAACAGCCTAACCTTTGACAGCTATTCTTTGGAAAAAATACGTTTGCTGGCAGTGTGGTTCGCCGTGCTTCTTCCCCTGCTCTTGTCAGACCTCTTTTGTCAGGTCATTATACGCCGGTGTTCAAAAAGATTCTGATTGCGAATCGAGGAGAAATCGCTAACCGGGTCGCCAAAACATGCCGTGAGATGGGCATCGCGACAGTTGCCGTGTATTCAGAGGCTGATCTCTCCTCTCCTCACATCCACGCCGCAGATGAAGCTGTTCCTATTGGACCTGCCCAAGCCACGGCCAGTTACCTCAATATAGATACTATTATTCACGCTGCTCAACGTACGGGAGCAGAAGCGATTCACCCTGGCTATGGTTTTCTCTCGGAAAACGCCACGTTTGCACGTGAGGTAGAACGTGCAGGTCTGACATTTATTGGTCCGTCGCCCCATTCACTTGAAGCGGTGGGAAATAAAATCTTTGCTCGTCAAACGGTCGCTAAGCTCGGCATCCCTGTCATT
>CAZUFQ010000835.1:0-3394 GCA_964618735.1 uncultured Enterobacteriaceae bacterium | reverse complement strand
GCTGGCGGTGCCGGTGTCGATCGTCGGCACGTTCGGCCTGATGCATGCGTTCGGCGTCTCGATCAATTCGCTTAGCCTGTTCGGCCTTGTGCAGGCGTTCGCTATGCTTGTGGACGCGTCTGCAAGACCGACGCACCAGTGCGTCACAAGCGCAATCCCGCGAATGCACAAGGGAAAGAAGGTCACAAGGGCGAGGGGATTGAGCGCGCAGCCGCTCAGGTTGAGAAAGCTGAGCCCCCAGATAGCGCCAATGAAATTCACGAGCAACACGCTACAGGCGCCGCGCATGAACCCCAATGCGCACCCGAGAACTAACAATGCGACCCCAGCCCCGACAAATAAGAACAGCTGAAAACTGGGCGCTGCGTCGATGAGCCAGGCTGCAAGGACAAGGTTTCCGGTAAAGACAATGTCAGTATTCGCGTCTTGCTCTTGGGCGGCAAGAGTTTGGAGGCGGGTAAGCACCGCGCGCGGCTCCGCCATGCCGTCCCAAAAGCCAGCGCGGATAAGCGCCGTTTTTTCATCTGGAGAAATATAGACGCCGCGAATGCCAAGATTCGTGTAGACGGCTTTTCTAATGTGGGTGAGTTCGGCTGGTGACTGTGGTTGATCGGGATGTTCAATCAAAGGAAGGATGCTGATGCCTTCGGTGCGAACCGTAATATTCTTCAAGCGAGGATGAGTAAGTGATAACACCTCGTAAGGATTGACGCCTTTTGTCTCGAGAAGACCAACGGTGAGCCGATGAATTTTTCCCAGTACATCAGAAGTGAAAATTGTCCCTTCTCGCACAGTGACCGTGACCAGGGCTGTGTTTGTCATTTTGAGCATGTCTGTGAATTCTCGATACAGTTTGACGTGTGGATGTTGATTCGGATAGTAATCTGACAGTCTGGAAGAAAACGACACATGTCTCGCCCAAAATGTAGGAAAACTAGTGAGAAGGATAAGTAAAGTAGCGGCAATCCACCGGTGACGCGCCCAGAAGAGGCACGAATGGACAAACATAGTTCCCTCCCTTTACCGAGGCGCGCCTACTATACCACCCTGGAAGAAAGAGCACGAGTCGTGGGTGGACCTGCGGTTGACGTTCGATCAAGGCGCAATGCTGGTGTTGACAAGCCTTTTCTCCCTAGTCTAAGAGAGTGAGCACGCTTGCATTGGGCAAAATGGGCAAAAGGAGGAAGTCCTGTCATGGACAGTAGAAGAGTCCAACCCTGGCGATTGTGGGTGGGGATAGTTGTATGCACGATCTTCTTAGGGTGGCAGCCAGAACACGTGGCGGCTCAAGATGGCGCTCGCATCCGTGACCATTTATACGCTGTACACATGTTCTCTCCTACCGAAGTCTGGACCGTCGGCAGCTTCGGCGCCATCTATCATTCCAAAGATGGCGGCAAGCAGTGGACCAAACAGGATGGCAAGGTCATCGAGCCGCTCTACGGTGTGCGATTTGTTACGGAAAAGGAAGGATGGATCTCTGGCAAATCCGGTATAATCCTTCACTCGACTGACGGCGGCGCCACGTGGGAAAAGCAGGTCAGTGGAACTACGCATCATTTGTTTAACCTCACATTTCTTGATAATCAGCACGGTGTGGCGGTCGGAGACTTTGGCACCATTGTCGTCACCTCTGATGGCGGGAAAACGTGGCAGGATAAGACCCCAGGAGAAGACGTCTTTCTTTACGCCGTACAGATGACCAGTTCGGGCAAATCGTGGATTGCCGGTGAGCGAGGCACGATTTTGGTGAGTGAGGACTTCGGCCAGAGTTGGCAGAAAAAAGCAACTGGGACAGAGGCCACTCTGCTCGGAATGAGCTTTGCGAATGACGACTGGGGGTGTGTTGTCGGCATGGATGGAACGATTCTGCAAAGCGCCGATGGCGGGTCGTCGTGGAAACCTTATGAAAGTCCCGTGCAGACCGCCCTCTACAACGTCATTATCGACGGACAGAAAGGTTGGGCGGCGGGCGATGAAGGGGTCATTTTGACTTCAAATGATGGGGGAAAGAATTGGAGCCTTGTGGACGCGCCTGAGGAACTCTCGTTGTACTGGATAATGGGGATCTCCACAGTGCAACAAGGCGCCATGGGAGTGCTGACGGGATCGAATGGGCTCACGCTCCAGATTCTCGGCAATACGGTTGACTTTGATTCGCGTTTCAAAAGACACTAACGCTATTTTCTCGCCGTGAGCTTGTCGAGCGTGAGCTGTAGTCCGTCTTCGTTCTAGATAGTCCGACAGAAAAGTTGACCTGAAGTAATGATCTGAAGAGAGCAAAAGGGGGCCGTCATGTTGCCACGTAACTGGATGGAAGCGTACATCAACTTCCTCCTCAGATTCCGCTGGTGGGTGATTGGTGCGGTGCTGCTTGTAACCATCTATCTCGGGTTTTACGCCACCCAGATGCGCGTGTACACCAATTTCTTTGATCTCTATCCGCCAAGCCATCCTTATATTCAACTTTATCAACAATATCGCCGGATGTTTGGCACCGCAAACGTCCTCATGCTGATGATTGACTGCAAAAGGGGCGATATTTTTAACGTTGATACAATTAACAAGATTAACTATGCGACCTTGCAAGTTGTTGAGACTGCCGGCGTGAACCCCTATCAGATCCGTTCGTTGACCCATCCAAAAGTGAAGAACATCAGGATCACTGGCAATCTTATCACGGCGTATCCAATCATGTATCCGGGGCCGCCCAAAACCCCCCAGGATGTCAAGCTTATTAAAAAAGCGGTCTACACAAACGAAGGCGTTCATGGCTTTTATGTGTCTCAAGACAACACCGCAGCGTTGGTGACCGCGGGCTTCTGGGAAGAAGGGGTCGATTTTCATAACCTCTACGATCGCATGAAGGTTATCCGTAATGAGGTAGAGAAAGATGGAAAACACACCGTCTACATCAGCGGCTTTCCCATGCTGTACTCTTGGGTGTTCAGCTATAAAAACTACATCCTGGCGGTCATCGGCATTACCATGGTTATCATCGTTTCCATGCTGTGGTTCTATTTCCGTACGTTCACTGGCGTGTGGGTGCCGCTGTTCTCCGGGGCGTTGAGTTCGCTCTTGGCCTTGGGCGTCGCCGGCAAGTTCGGCTTTAACCTCGATCCGTTAGTGCTGGTAGTGCTTGTCTTGATCACGGCGCGCGCCTTGTCACATTCTGTGCAGTCGATGGAGCGTTATCATGAAGAATACCATCGATTGCAAAACAAGCAGGAAGCGATCATGTCCTCGTATCTGGGGTTGTTCAGCCCTGCCATCGTGTCGATTGCTGCTGATGGCTTTGCAACGCTGACGCTCGCTTTAGCCCATATCCCGCTAATTCAAAAGCCCGCCTAAGTTTCCGATTTTTGGAACTTTAAGAATTTTTTCCTTGTTTTTT
>CAZUFQ010000834.1:0-3403 GCA_964618735.1 uncultured Enterobacteriaceae bacterium | reverse complement strand
CTTCTCAGTCTCATGCCCTGCCGCTTTTGCTCATGGGAGATTTTAATGCGGTGGGGGGTTCGGCTGCGATGACTGTGCTCATTGGGGGAGCTGGTTTTGTCGATTCGTTTCGCACTCTGCATCCGACGGCTGCGGGCTACACGTGCGACCAGATCCTCGTGAGTCCGACGCCAACCGTGACGCAGCGGATTGACTACGTGCTGGTGAGGCCAGGGATCGAGGCGCAGGGAAAAGTTCTGTCTAGCCAAGTGGTCTTGAACACGCCTCAACGGCTCCCAAATGGGAGGATATTATGGCCCTCCGACCATTATGGAGTGCTGGCGGATATTGAATTGAGGTGAGCAGCGAGGGCATGCGTCGCCGGAGAAAAAGGGGGATGAGCTGACGCAAAAGTTCATAGAGGTAAAAACGCATATCTTTCTCTGTCTCAGCGTCTTCGTTATTATTGGACCTCGATGGCATTCCGTGGTTTCCTTCTTATTTTTTGTTGGTGTCCTGTGAAGTCCCGCAGGATAACAGTCCAAATGGGTCTACTGATCCCGCTTTGCTCTTTGCCCCGCATGGTGGGCCTGGAGCGTGGTTCAATCCTTGGAATCCTCGGGAGCGACATTACACGGATCTTTTTCGCTGGCTCGTCTCCCGCAGCGCTTTTAGCGGCGAACGACGCGACCCGCCAGAAGTGCCATTTGTGGCGAATAACGGAGCGTCCTTAGCCATTCCCGAGAATTCTGCTTCTGTAACCTGGGTGGGGCACTCTACATTTGTTGTGCATGATGGTCCCGATGTCTTCTTGACCGATCCCCAGTTCAATACTCGTGCGCTCCTACCCAAGCGGTATCACCCGCCTGGCGTGCCGATCTCGGCGATTCCAGAGTCGGCGTTCGCAGTTATTTCCCACAACCATTATGATCATCTTGATGCGTACTCGGTGGAAACCCTGCCAGCGGCAGTCACGTGGTTTGTGCCGATGGGGTTAGGCGAATGGTTTCGCAGCAAGGGACGGAACTCGGTCGTCGAGTTTGATTGGTGGCAGACGAAGCAGTACGGACGCTGGCGCGTTACGTGCGTGCCGGCTCAACACTGGTCGCAACGCCTGGACCAGCGGCCTAATACGTCGTTGTGGTGCGCCTGGGTGATTGCCTCTGATGCGTACACCTATTTCTTCGCTGGAGATACCGGCTATTTTCACGGATTCAAGGAGATTGGTAAGCGATATGGACCGATTGACGTAGCGATGTTGCCCATTGGCGCGTACGAGCCGCGTTGGATCATGCACTACTCGCACATGAATCCCAGCGAAGCGTATCAAGCTTTTCTCGATCTCAAAGCGAAATGGATGACGCCGTGCCATTGGGGGACCTTCAGACTCACCGATGAACCGATTGATGAACCCCCTCGTGAGCTACGCCGAGCGGTGGCGGCGGCTGGTGGAGATCTTGATGCCGTCAAGGTGTTAGCAATTGGAGAACGATGGGAAGTCCCAAAGAAAGTAGCGAGTAACTAGGACTGAGGAAGACCTATTTTCCTCCTCAGTCCTCATTACTTAATTCTCTGTCTTATTGCGCGAAGGTTTCAATCGCCTTGCGCACGGCTTGCGTAGCTGTCTGGCCGGGCAGAACGACGGGCGTGATGATCGGCAACTGGACGCCCGCTTCGCGGAACGCGGCAAGTTGCTCGCGGCAACGTGAAGGGGGGCCAATCAACGACACAGCCTCGGCCATTCTATCCGATACCCCGTTGGCGTCGCCTTTGGCGAGTCGTTCGGCTTCTTCCGCAAACCCGCTGCTTTGGAACAACTTGTTGTAAAACGGCAGCCCCCCGTAAAAAGCCAGATTGTTTCTGGCTGCGGCTTTGGCGGCGTTCAGGTCATCACTGATACATGCAGGAATACCATTCGTGATATCTACGCTGGAAACGGATCGTTTGGCTTTTGCTGCGCCTTTTTCTAGCGCCGCCATCACACGCGGCATGCGACTGGTTGGACACAGGTAAAGCATAGCGCCGTCCGCCATTTCACCACAAAGTTCGACCGTACCGAGAGCCAAAGCGCCCACATAGATCGGCACCTTGTACGTTGCTGCGCGCGGCTGCATCGGCGCGCCTGGAAAGCCTTGCCCGGTTACAATATTCCGAATCGTGCCGATATACTCACGCATATACTCCCGGGGCTTGTCCATTTTTTCTTTGTAGATGCCTTCCACCAAAGGACGATGGCTGACGCCAAGTCCTAAGATCAGGCGCCCTTTCGAAGTGTCGTCAATGGCGACTGCCGTTTGCGCGCAGAGCGCTGGATGGCGCAAATAAATATTGACGATCCACGTGCCTACTTTGACCTTTGAGGTCGCCTGCGCCATGATGTGACAATTGGAGAGCGCGTCGTTCATGAACTCCGGTGAATAGACCGACTCAAAGCCGGCTGATTCCGCCTCCTTTGCGAGTTGTTGCAGTTCTGCAAAAGAAGTGTCCCCTGGTCTCGCGATGACGATTCCTAATCGAGCCATGCCATTGTCCTCCTTCTGTGAAGTGTCTGCGTTTTGATTTGGGAACTGTAGCATCTCAGAGCAAGGGAAGCCATGCACGAAGATCATGAAAAAATAGTGCAACACTACATTCGATTGTTTTATAAAAAAATAATACTTTCCTTGCATTTTCTCTTCGCTTTCGCTAGCACAAAGGAATGCTAGCGACAATCCTTTCCGGCGCATTAGTAGGCATTGATGGGCTTCTTGTCGAAGTTGAAGTCGACGTGGCGTTTGGCATGCCGCAGTTCACCACAGTCGGACTTCCAGAGGGAGCGGTGCGAGAGAGTAAAGACCGTGTCCGTTCCGCGATTAAAAACTCCGGCTTTGAGTTTCCGTCTGCAAGAAAAATTACGGTGAACCTGGCCCCAGCCGACATCAAGAAAGAAGGATCAGCCTATGACTTGCCTATCGCGTTGGGCATTCTTGCGGCGGAAGGCTGGTTGAACAAAGAGCGACTCGCTGCGTACGCCCTCTTAGGAGAATTATCTCTTGACGGTCGTGTAAAAGCCGTGCATGGCGCTTTGCCATTAGCGGTGATGGCGCGTGAAAAGCAATTGAAAGGGTTGCTCGTTCCCGCCGAAAACGCAGCCGAAGCCGCCGTGGTTGACGGTGTTGAAGTGATTGGCGTATCGACGCTGAGCGAGGCGTTTCTTTTGTTGAATGGGGAGCGAGCGTTAACGCCGACCCGGGTTGATCTGAACGAGGTCTTCGCTGCGCATTCTCGCTATGAAGTTGACTTTAGCGACGTCAAAGGTCAGGAGCACGTCAAACGCGCCTTAGAGGTGGCGGCCGCCGGCGGTCACAATGTGCGTTAAGTGTGGTTTCTATTCCATTATTCGTGAAAATTTGAATTTGGGTAACATGAATAATGCCCGTTAGCT
>CAZUFQ010000833.1:0-3418 GCA_964618735.1 uncultured Enterobacteriaceae bacterium | reverse complement strand
AAGTCGCCGTTGGCGCCAATCACCAGAAAACGCCCGACCTCGGCGGCGCGGGCGCGGGCGATAACGTCGGTCCGGTCTACGTCGAACTGCGGATCGGTTAGGTGACAATGTGAATCAACCAGCATCCGGCGTCCTCAGGCGAGACGTGGGAAAAGCGATTGCGGTTTTTGCACCTGATGACTAGGAGCAAAGGCTTTTCCCCACGGAAGCGCATAGGCAGTCTTCAGCTCAGACGGTAGCGCTAACAAAGTAAAAATCTTCTCACACGTCTCCGGTAAAAATGGCGTCAGTAGTTGGGCGGAAATACGCAGGGCTTCTAACAGATTGTGAAGAATGGCCCCGACGCGCGGCAGTGCGGCCTGATCCTTTGCAAGCGTGAAGGGTGCAGTTTCCGTGATATATTTATTGGCCTGATCAGTGGCGCGAAAGATTGCTTCTAATGCTCGACTCAAGGAGAGGTTTGTCACATGCTGTTCAACGTCGGCTGCAGCTTGTGCAAAAGCGGCGGCTAACTTCTGATCAATCTCTGGTGTCGGTTCAGTGAGAGGTTGCACGACGCCTTTGAAGTAGCGATCCTGCATTGCCAAGGTGCGGCTGACGAGATTGCCAATGTTGTTTGCTAAATCTGCATTGTAGCGCGCATGCAGGCTCTCTTCGCGAAAGTCCGCATCTTGCCCGAATACGCTTTCGCGCAACAGAAAATAACGGAACGCGTCGAGCCCGATTTTCTCTTTCATTGCTAAAGGAGAAATGACATTTCCCAAACTCTTGGACATCTTTTGTCCTTCGACGGTCCAAAAGCCATGCACGTTGAGATGTCGGTAGAGCGGCAGACCCATCGCCATCAACATGGTCGGCCAGAACACGCTGTGTGGTTTGAGGATGTCCTTGCCAATGAAGTGCTCGGCCACTGGCCAAAATTTCTGGTAGACATCTTCTCCTTTATATTTTAGTCCACTGATGTAATTCAGTAAGGCGTCGACCCACACATAGGTTACGTGACGTTGATCGAACGGCAACTCAATGCCCCACGTGAGGCGCGTCTTCGGTCGGGAAATCGACAGATCGCCAATCGGCTCGCGCAACATCGCCGTCACTTCATTGCGAAACCCTTCCGGGCGGATGAAATCCGGCTGCGCTTCAAGATGCGCGATCAGGCGCTCTTGGTATTTGCCCATGCGAAAGAAATAGCCTTCCTCTTCAATCTCGGTTGGCGCTGTCAGATGGTCAGGGCATTTACCATCCTGCAGCTCTTTTGGGGTGTAGAACCGCTCACAGCCAAAGCAGTACAATCCTTTGTAGCCGCCGAAGTAGATATCTCCGGCTTCATACAATTGCACCAGCACGGATTGCACGTAGTCGATGTGGTAACGGTCTGTCGTGCGAATAAAATGATCGTAGCGGACATCACACTCATCCCACACCGCTCGGAAGGTCGTGCTCACTTTGTCAGTAAACGCCTTTGGCGTCATTTCAGCTTCAGCGGCGGCTTTTTCTATTTTGTCTCCATGCTCATCGGTGCCGGTTAAGAAAAAAGTCTCCCACCCGCGCGCGCGATAGTAACGAGCCAGAGTGTCGGTAATGAGCATGGTGTACGCGCTGCCCAAATGGGGGTCGCCGTTCACGTAATAAATCGGAGTAGTAATATAAATCCGTGGCATACTTCATTCCTAGAAAATTTTCGATCAAGACGCAGCGGCTAACTGGAGCAGCATATCTTCTACCGCCAATTGCCGGTTTGCATTCCGCCCCAGCGCCTGTATCGTATCATAGACCAGCGTGAGTTGCCGCAGGGCTCCAGCCGCGCCAAGTTCGGTCGCCATTTGCGACACGGTGGGCAAGCACTCTTGGTGACGAACGACGCTGTGTTGGCCGAACACTGCGCAGCGCATGACTTCCTCGTACCAGGAGAGAACCAGTTCGAGCCGATCGCCAGTTGAGCGCCCTTCTCCACTTTCTGCAGCAGCCGCGGACTTTTTCACACGGTCCGCTACGAGCCATTCGGCGAGCCGGGACATATCCGAGAAGGACGCGTTCTTCAATGTCGGCAGGGCGGCTTCCACATATTTACGCTCTTCGGTAAACACTTCAGGGTCCAGCAACAGCGCTCTCCCGATACTGCCGCGACTATGCAAAGCAAGGGCGCGCGCGGTCGCGGCGTCTTTTCCATGTTCTTGCTCGAGTAATCGTTCCACCACTGTTAATGCGAGTGCAGAGAAGCGTACTTGCTGACAGCGAGACAACAGCGGGCGAGACAAAGTCGCGGAGTTAACGGTCAACAGAATCAACAGGGCTTGGCCAGGAGGCTCTTCCACCAATTTGAGGAGCGCGCTTTGCGCTTGTGGCGTGAGGAGGTGGGCGTCCTCGAGCACTGCGATTTTCCTATCGCCCAAGACCGGCTTGAGGATAAAGAGGTGTTGCAGCTCACGCATCTGCTCAATAACGATTGACTGTTTTCCCGACTCCGGCGCGACCAGCGTGAGGTCTGGATGCGTCAACGCGCGTATGGACGCACAAGCCGAACAGGTTCCACAGCCTTCTTTGGGTTTTTCCCGGCAAAAGATGGCTTGTGCGAGCATCAACGCGGTTTTCTTTTTGCCTACTCCCCCAGGACCAATAAACAGATAGGCATGCGCCAGACGATCCCCTTCGAGGGCGTGGCGTAAGGCCGCGACTGCCGGCTCTTGGCCTTGGATGTTCTGAAACAACATTGCTCCTTAAGTCTTCCAAGCTGAATGCATGTCCCGTGTTTTGGGTTGCGTGTTCCGATTAACGTTGTTGACTTTCCGCCAAGCGCTGTTGCACCAACGTCAAAATTTCCTGATGCAATTCCTCGATCAACTGCTGACCATTCAGCACCTGCACTCGTTGTGGCTCAGCGCGCGCCACGGCTAAAAATCCTTCTCGCACGCGCTCGTGGAACGCAAGCGATTCCGCCTCAAAATGATCGATGCCCGTACTGCTCCCTCGTCTTTTGTTTGCACGGCTCAGTCCGTCCACCACCGGCAGATCCAGGACGATCGTGAGCGACGGCAGATAACCAGCGCACGCAAACGCATTCAAACAAGTGAGCAAACTGAGATCACTCTCACGTCCATATCCTTGATAGGCAATCGTGGAATCAACAAAACGGTCAGAAATCACAATTTTGCCGTCTCGCAGCCCCGGAGCAATCACTTCCTGTACATGTTGGGCTCGGTCTGCCAGCATTAAGAGCAACTCTGTTCCCCGCGCGAGCGGCGTCTCGGTAGAATACAGCAAAATTTGTCGGAGCGTCTGCCCAATCGTCGTCCCACCAGGCTCACGAGTCGTGACCACTTCGTGCCCTTGCGTCTGAAGCGCTTGAGCGAGCAAGGCGACGTGAGTGCTCTTCCCACAACCTTCTATGCCTTCAAATGTGATAAAGAAGCCTTGCATG
>CAZUFQ010000832.1:0-3425 GCA_964618735.1 uncultured Enterobacteriaceae bacterium | reverse complement strand
AATGATGGATTGGATGGTACTGACGAGAGGGGTGACGGGCGATGTGCTGGTAAACGGCCGAAAGGCTGTTGGCCATCCCAGTCGCGAGCTTTTAGCGCGCGAGAGAGTGATGGCGGAAGCGAGCATTGGGGATTGGGGATTGGTGATTGGGGATTGGGAAGAAATGAGGACTCTTCGTCGGTTTTGTGATTGACCAACTCCTAACCCCTCATCCCTTGAAAGCATACGCCCTCCGGGCAACGCTTTTCGGTTAAATGGAACATAATCTCTTCGCCGAAGTATTTCAGGGCTGACGTCACCGGCAACGGAGCGGCCTGACCGAGACCGCAGATCGATGTTAGTTGCATCGTCTCCGCCAATTCACCAATCAAGTCGATTTCGTTGGTTTCCGCTTGACCACGAGTAGCGCGTTCAAGGATCTGGACAATCTTATCACTCCCGACCCGGCACGGAACACATTTGCCGCAAGATTCGTTGCGGAAAAACGTCACCACGTTTAGTGCGGCGTCAAGCATGCAGGTGCCTTCCGCGAGAGCGACGACCGCGCCGGAACCCAACATAGAGCCCACTTGCGTGAGCGACTGGAAATCCAAGGCGATAGTGGACATTGACGCCGGCAGGAATCCTGACGAAGCTCCGCCGGGAGAAAACGCTTTCAACTTTTTCCCAGCGCTGACGCCGCCGCCATATTCCTGGATAAACTCTTCGACTGGAAGCCCGAGCGGCACTTCATAGACTCCAGGCCGTTGCACGTGGCCGCTCAAGCCTAAATACTTGAGGCCGTTATTGTTGCGTCCTTGGCTCTTAAACCAATCCGCTCCGCGTCGGAGAATACCAGGGATCATGCATAACGTTTCAACGTTGTTGATGAGTGTAGGTTTGCCCCACAAACCGTGGGTGCCGGGAAACGGCGGCTTATTGCGCGGCTCAGCCCGTTTCCCTTCGAGCGCTTCGAGCAGCGCCGTTTCTTCTCCGCAAATGTAGCCGCCTGCGCTGATAAACAGTTCGATCTCGCAGGAAAAATCAGAACCGAAGATGTGTGAACCCATGAGACCCTGAGCGCGCGCTTCCGCCAATGCTTTTTCAAGTACGTGTTCTTGCGCAGGGTATTCGTGCCGCAGAAAGATGAAGGCCTTGTGCGCGCCGACGACATACGCGCCGAGTAAAACGCCTTCGAGCAACAGATGCGGGAATTTTTCCATGAGGAAACGGTCTTTGAAGGTGCCGGGCTCGCTTTCGTCAGCGTTCACCACAACATATTTTTCGCTTCCTGTAGCGTTACGCACAATTTCCCATTTCAGGCCGGTTGGGAAGCCTGCGCCTCCCATACCGCGGAGCCCGCTGTCTTTGAGTGTCTGAATCACCGACGCGACATCTTTGCTAGCGAGCAGACTACGCAGCGCGCCGAAGCGGTCCGTCTGTTGCGGATACGGATCGATAGCGAACTTTGTCGAGCCTTGTTGGACCATAGTAGGATCCGGCATCTCTCCACGCCGGAATTGGCTGAACAATTCATCGAAACGCTGTTCCGTAACGCCCGCATAGATGGTGTCATTGATAGCGACCGCAGGAGCTTGATCGCAACGACCTAAACAGGAAACGCCATTGATCTCATAAGTAGTCAGAGTTGTCGTCCGTTGTTGAATTGCTCGATGTAGCCGTTGCGCGCCGGCCATATGACAGGATAAGTCTCGACACACTTTAAGGTCGAATTGGGGCGGTGGTTGTAGGCGAAAGTGAGGGTAGAAGCTCGCGACTGCCTGGATCTGGTAGAGCGGAATCGTTGCGCGCTGGGAGAACGCTCGCAGTTCACTATCCGGCAAATAGCCATGCCGGTCCTGAATCGCCTTGAGTTCACTAATCAGATTCATGGGCAGTGATGCTAACACTTGTCCAGAATGAGTCTAGTCAGTTCTTTCATACACAGATTTTAGCTCATCCACGTCCTGCGTCGTTACTCCTCGGGCTTCTGGAGTTGATTGTCGGTGCAGCAGCAAGGGAATCACTGTCATGCCGAGAGCAAGGCTTAGAAATAGTATGCCTACATCCGCTTGTAGCTGCGAAGGCGAGAACATCCACGCGGTGCTTGTCGCCGCGGCCGCCATGCTCGTAATGACAAAACCTGAAGCCTGAAACGAGGAGATTTCGTCGTTCATGAACATGAGCATGGCTGGAATCAAGATTGTCCCTGCGCAGACGACAATTGCTGGAAGAGTGTAGACGTTCAGGTCGATGCGGCCAATCCATAACACGGTGAGCAATAGTCCTTGCGAGAGGAGCACCGCAAGCCCTATTCCAAACAGGGAGCGGAGAGATTTCCCGCTGATCAGGCCGCCCAAGGCGGTGCCGAGCACAAGAGCGCCGAAGAAACGCCAATAGATCTGCTCAACCGCAGCATCGACAGCGGAAAGAACGCCCAAAATGCCGCCGCCTGGGCGAAACTCTACGACGTGGTCTTGTTGTTGGGCAATGAAGGTTTGTATGCGCTGCAGGGTGTGCTCCACCACCTCCGGAGAATAACTTTTGTAGAAAAAAGTGACTGCAGTAGTGTGATAGTCCGTAGACAATAAACGCTCGACCTCATTGGGAGTTGTGGCGGAAGCAATCAGCCGAAAAATTACCTGGCCGGTAGAATCGATGTCGGTGGGAATAATCTCCCATTTGGGCATTTTTTCGTGAAACATGCCGGCGAGAGATTTTATCAATCCGGTAATAGCGACAGATCCGCCGAATTGCTCGTCGTTCGCCATATAGTGTTGAAAGGCTTCGAGGGTTTCGAGGGCTTTCGGATCGCGAAAAGCCGCTTCCCCTGGCGCTCGCGCAATGACGATCAGTTGATTAGCGCCGATAAATTTGTTGTTGACTACAGCAAACGCTCGGTTGAAGGGATGAGAGGCGGAAAAAAGCGTTGTGCCGAGCATGGACCGGCCAGCTTGCAACTGGATTAACCCTATAAATCCAAGGAGTGCGAGCACTATGACTCCTCCATAGGAAACGGCGGGATGGCGTAGGGGAGTCAGAAAAAAAACCACACAGTGTTCGGTCAACCGTGCTCCCCAGGCGCGGAAGGCAGTGGGAGCGCCCCGTGCAAATAGAGGGGCGGACGACAAGAGCGGAAACCGGGACCCAACAGAGAGCAAGAGACCCGAACACAACACGATGCTTAGATAACCGAGCGCTTGCATTGCTGGTACGTCCGAAAGGATCAAGGTTAAGAGACTCATCGCATCAATGACGAGGGCGATTATGAGCGGCCGACCCAAAACAGAGGCTGTATGCCTGAGTACTTGTTCGCGGTTTTCTCCATACGCGAAGGGCGTCGCTATTCTTGTGGACCCCTCTGCAAGACCCACCCCCCAGTTCGTCCCAAGCGCAATCCCCCGAAATCCACAGGGAAAAAAAGATCAAAAGGCCAGGGGGATTGA
>CAZUFQ010000831.1:0-3425 GCA_964618735.1 uncultured Enterobacteriaceae bacterium | reverse complement strand
CCTACATTGGCGGCATCTTTGGAAATTTGGGCAGCTCAGGGTTCATGAAGTCCCACGGTTGAGCGCTCGAAGTATAGATGTCCATGGATGGTTGATACAAACTTGGGTTGTCCAAGCTGCCCATGCCGATTCCCATAAGCGCTACCGGCATGCCAGACGGCTGACTAAGCAGCCGAGAACCACAGTTCGGACAAAAGCCGCGTCTGATCGGCTGACCACTGTCGCCCTTTACTTCATGATATTTGACCTCGCCGGTGATGTGCACGGCGTCTCTGGGAACTAGTAGCACTGAGGCAAAGGGTCCCCCAGTTGCATGTTGACAATCTCGACAGTGACAATTGGCGGCCGCAATCGGCTCTGCCGAGCATTCATAACGCACGGCTCCACAGGCGCACCCACCGGAAAACGGAGCAGTCATACTCACCTCCTTTTGGCAGATGACGCGATCATAGGCTTTTCGCTCACTCCATGATAGCTTTTCCCTTTCCAAAGATTGGGCTTTTCCCAGTTTTGGGCTGTAAGAAGGAAAGAATGTACGCCCCGATTCGAGAGGCGCTTATCAAAAAGAAGGAGGATATTTTATGTGGCTACGAGTACGACAGATTGCTTTGATCGCACGGGAACTCGCTCCCGTTGTCGATGACATTCGTGACGTGTTCGGCCTTGAGGTGGCCTACCGCGACCCGCAAGTGGCAGCCTTCGGGCTGGAGAATGCGGTGTTCCCGGTGGGCAATCAGTTCCTCGAAGTCGTTGCCCCAACGCGCGAAGGCACCGCCGGCGGACGTTACCTCGATCGGCGGAACGGTGACGGTGGTTACATGGTTATCTGCCAGTGCGATGATCAGGCTCCCCATAAACGCCGAGCGGCGGAACTCGGCATTCGCAAGGCGCTGGAGCACGATGAGGCGGAATTCCGCATCATGCAGCTCCATCCACGTGACACCGGCGGCTGCTTCCTGGAAATCGATGAGCAGCTCGGCGACACCGCTCCGGACGGGCCCTGGGTCCCTGCTGGACGAAATTGGAAATCTGCGGTTCGCACCGAAGTCGTGCGCGGCATTGCTGCAGCGGAAATCCAGACACCCGATCCAGCGGATCTCGCGAATCGTTGGGGTCAGATCATAGAACTGCCAGTTGAGCCAAACGCGGAAGGACAACCGAATCTACGCTTCGAGAACGCGAGCGTGCGCTTCGTCAAAGATAACGACGGTCGCGGCGAGGGGCTCGGTGGGGTAGACCTTGTAGTTGCGGATCGTGCGCGCTTGCTTACTGCTGCTGAGCGGCGTGGGCGGCGGGTTTCCCACGATCTTGTCAACATCTGCGGCGTGCGTTTTCGCCTCGTGGAGAAGTAAAAGGAGAGAACTATCATGGCAAACTATGAGTGTATTCTTACTGACGATCCACGCCCGGCGGTGCGACGCATTACTCTAAACCGTCCGGAGAAGCGCAACGCGCTCAACAATCAATTGCGCGGCGAAATCCTCCAGGCGCTCGAAGAGGCGGACCGCGACGCGAATATCCGTGTCAGCATTCTGTGCGGTGCGGGCGTGTGCTTTTCCGCAGGCTACGATTTAGGCAGCAATAACGCTCACGGCCAGCCTTTTTATACGGCAGGCGGCGCGGGGCAATGGGCCCGCCATGTGATTGAAGGCTCCTTTCGTATTTGGGATATGTCCAAACCTGTCATTGCTCAAGTGCATGGGTATTGCTTGGCTGGAGGAAGCGAATTGGCCACCGCCTGCGATCTCGTTTATGTGGCTGAAGACGCGCAGATCGGCTATCCGCCGGTGCGGCTGATGAGTCCTCCTGACATGCAATTCCATCCCTGGTTGATGAGTATGCGAGACGCGATGGAGATGATGTTGACTGGCGACTCGATCAGCGGCGTCGAAGCTGCGCAGAAAGGCTTTGCCAATCGAGCCTTCCCGAGCGCGGAGTTGGAGGGACGGGTGCTAGAAATTGCCGAACGGATCACCAAGATTCCTACTGAGTTACAACAGATCAACAAGCGGTCCGTGCATCGGGCGATGGAAATTATGGGCATTCGCGCCGCCATTCGCGCCGGCACTGAAATGCAGGCCCTCGCGTTCACAACCGAATCAACTCTCAACTATCTCAAGGAGTTCAAGAAAGGCGTTCGTCAAGCGTTGACTCTGCGTGACAAACAGTTTGGCGATTATCGCGAACGGGAGAAGAAAGACTGAGCGTCTAGTGCAGCGCGGACGGCGCACCCCGTCCGCGCTTACGACAACATTATGGAACAGAAAAAGCATACAGCTCTTATTCCTATCCTCGGGGCATTAATTGGCATTACACCGTTTTCGATTGACATGTACCTGCCGGGCTTCCCCGCCATCGCGAGCGATCTGCACGCGGAGATTGCCCAGGTCACCCTTTCACTAACCGGCTTTTTTGTCGGCATTGCCGTGGGTCAACTGTTCTTGGGGCCCATCTCTGATCGCTACGGTCGAAAAAAACCGTTGCTCATCGGCTTAGTTTTATATGTCGTGGCGTCTCTGGGGTGTATGCTCGCGCGTTCGGTCCACGCCTTAATCGTTCTCCGGGTGGTGCAGGCCTTGGGCTGATGCGCCGGGATGGTGATTAGTCGGGACATGGTGCGCGGTCTTTTTTCTGGCCGTGAAATCGCAAAAGTCTTCCTTTTTCTGATTCTGGTCATGGGTGTGGCGCCGATTCTCGCACCCTCAATTGGCAGTATCGTGGCTGTCACCTTAGGCTGGAGATACCTCTTTGTCATATTGACAATAATTGGCCTCTCCCTCCTCGTGATTTCCGCACGCGTGTTGCCCGAGACGCGTGGACCAGATGCGTCCCTTTCTCTCCACCCTCTGCGAGTATTACGCGAGTATCTTGCGGTCTTACAGGAGCCCCGCTTCTCTACCTATGCGTGCGCCGGAGCATTTGCGTCGGCTGGATTATTTGCCTACATCGCCGGTTCGCCGTTTGTGTTCATGAAATTGTTTGGTGTGTCGGAGCAACACTATGGCTGGATTTTTGGGCTGAATGCGCTCGGACTTATCCTGTCGAGTCAAGTAAACCGCGTGTTGCTGCGCAAACGCAGCAGCGCAGACATTATGGTAAAGGCCAGCACGCTGCAATGTACTTTGGGTCTACTGTTAGCGACTGGTGCGGGGATGCACCTGATTGGTATGAGCGGCACGTTTCTCTTGATCTTCGGTTTTATGATGATGCAAGGGTTTGTGTTTCCCAATGCTTCGGCGTTAGCGATAGAGCCCTTTACCCGTAACGCTGGAAGCGCTGCAGCTCTACTCGGCAGCCTGCAAATGGCCGCCGGCGCTGTAGCCTCAGCCTTGGTTAGCCATTTGCACAATACCACCGCCTTGCCCCTGGCTGGAGTGATTGCGGCGAGGGGCATTCTCACGTTCGCGACTTTACTGTCCTCACTC
>CAZUFQ010000830.1:0-3430 GCA_964618735.1 uncultured Enterobacteriaceae bacterium | reverse complement strand
TAAATGCCGCACTGAGATCCGTGGATCAATCTTCATTTTTTACCAATAAAGTATTTGACCTGAGTCTTCATGGCGACTTTGCACCTAGAGTATGTCCAGACAGCAGTCCTGGCTATGGCATTACACCCGATGACCAGAACACGCTTTTTGAGATTGCACAAGATCAGAAATGCCCTCCCACTCGCGGAACGGATGTCGCCAATTGCGTACAGTTTGGAGTTAACGGCTAGCCCCAGTTTCTTATACAGATTTGCGAAGCGTAAAACCTCGCTTACCGATCAAGGAGAACTTTCGATGGCAAACAGCGCGAATATACTTTTGCACGGGTTATTCTTTTTGCAATACCAAGGCAACAAGCTAATTGCAATGACGCCGGATTACCACCACCATCATTTTCTCAAAAGGCCGCAGGGCCTCTTGGGTGATGATCAGCAGCCTTTCCCAAATCTAAAGCAAGACGAATCGTTTAATAGCCTTATCGGTAATACGACAAACAAATTCCCGTTCCCACCGGAAATGCTCAAATTCGATAACAATGCAACTGGCGTAGGAGATTTGGTCATTAAGCCTGGTCCGAAGAAGAACTACAGATGTAGAGTTGAGCTTCCCTGGCCTCTCGACATCATTGTGATGCTACGCTACCCTGCCCAGTTGAGTGACTTTCACTCGGATCCAAACAGCCAAGTCGGAATAAGCATTCACAACAACAGTGGCCCAAGCATAGGACTGGTGACACTATTACACTATGAAACAAACGCACCTTCCTTTACGGTAAGCCTCTTTGCAGAGCACAGGAACCCAGTCACTTACGACAAGATGAATCCTGTCTATATAGCCGCGCAAGATCTGTTTTCGAACGGTGCTGCTTTTGATCTACAACTCGTATCCTGCGGTTGCAACGTCCCGACAGTATGCCCCGACGATGTCCTGCCTGCAAAGGCTGCCGCGTGGAGCGTTCTGCGCGATGATGAGCATTCTTTTGGCGAAATTTATGATGGCATTGACTGTGCGGCAGGAGCAGGAACCGATATTGCGAACTGTGTCCAGTTTGGGTTGTTGCGGTAAGCACTGCAGCCAAGGAGAAGCCTGATATGGCAACGGGGCTGAGCCTTCACATCGGCATTAATCATCCCGACCCGTCTGCATACCCGAGCGGGTGGGAAGATTTGAAGAGCTGCGAAAAGGTTGCAACAGATATGGCCCAACTTGCAGCCTCGCAAGGATTCTGGACCCGTTCCTTATTCACGAAGGCGGCAACAGCCTCTAACATACTCCGTAATATTGAATCTGCGGCCTTGGCTCTGGAACCTGGAGATATTTTCCTTTTGACCTTCGCCGGTCATGGCTCTCAAATCCCCGACGAGAACGGTGACGAGGAAGATGGGTTCGATGAGACTTGGGTGGCTTATGACCGAATGATAGTTGATGATGAGCTTTTTTTTCTGTGGAGCCGCTTCAAACCCCGGACTCGCATTTTGGTCATCTCTGATAGCTGCCACAGCGGCACCATAACTTCGGTACCCCCCTCCAGCATCGTCGATGTCGCGGCCAAGCCGTGCAAAGAGGTGCCTGCGCTTCTTTCAACTGAAGCGGCACTTGAACTGTTTTTTCGCAATAGGGTATTTTATCAAGCGGTGCAGCAACGCACTGCATGAGTTGCACTACACAGCACCGTGCTGTCGATCACAGCATGCCAGGACGATGAGCTAGCGATTTTTGACACTTGTCAAGGTGGCTTGTTCACGAAAGCCCTTCTGACGGCCTGGAACTCCGGCAAATTCGAGGGAGATTATTTTTCTTTTTTCCGTGAACTTTCCAAATTATATGCGACCGATATGAGAAAACCACAATATCGAGCTATCGGAACCCCTAACTATAATTTCGAATCACAAAAGCCCTTCACGATTTGAGAGTTATATCGTTTGGAGGTACCCTTACTTTGCGATATCCTCCTCCTTCACCTCACGGAGGGTACCGTGCCTTCATTTTCAAGCGTCCGCTGGCCACTGGTGGCTGTGGTGTTATTCAGCTCATCGTTTTTGCCGGCTTTCCAGGCAAAGCCGGCAACGACTTCATCGATCAAGAAGCCAGCACCCGAATCCCAGCCATCGTCCCTTTCTGCAGTGCCTCCTGATCTCCTCTCCTCTCTCCACTGGCGCTCCATCGGTCCATACCGGGGCGGACGCACGCGCGGCGTGGCTGGTGTGCCCAGCCAGCCCAACGTGTTTTACATTGGCGTGTGCAATGGCGGAGTGTGGAAGACCAACGACTACGGACGCACGTGGCAGCCGATCTTTGACGACCAGCCCACTGGCTCGATCGGCGCGATTGCCGTCGCGGCGTCAGACCCTAATATTGTCTATGTCGGCAGCGGCGAGGGGCTGCATCGGCCGGACTTATCGGTCGGCGACGGCATTTACAAATCGACCGACGCGGGCAAGACATGGACGCACCTTGGCCTGCGCGACGGCCAGCAGATTCCGCAGCTCGCCGTCGATCCGCACGATCCCAACAAGGTTTTTGCCGCTGTGGCGGGGCATCCGTACGGGCCTAACAAGGAGCGCGGCGTTTATCGATCGACCGACGGCGGCCGGAATTTCACCAAAGTCCTGCCCAAAACCGGACCCGCCAATTCCACAAGCGGAAAGCCTGGAGTTGAACAGCCTGCGCGCGAGCAATCATCGGCCCAGAAATCCGAGAATGAAAAGTCTGCAAACGGACAATCCTCTAACCAGCAATCCTCCGGAGGAAAGCCCGAAAAATCCGGCGGTGAAAATCCCACAGAAAGAAACTCAGCATCAGGTAGCACCCAACCCGCCCCAGCTGACGACGAGAACATCGGCGCCTCAGACGTATTAATCGATCCCACTAATCCCCAAATTATTTACGCCACATTGTGGGAAGCGCGTGAGGGTCCTTGGGAAAACGGCGCATGGAACGGCTCGGGCGGCGGCATCTTTAAATCCACGGACGGCGGCCAGACCTTCAAGCAACTCACCGGCGGCCTGCCCAAAGACATCATTCAGGCACACATCGCGATTGCGGAAAGCAATCCTAACCGGCTGATCGCTTCGGTCGCATCCAAGCCGAATAATGTCGGGCTCTATCGCTCAGACGATGCCGGCGCGACATGGGCTCCGATCACCACCGACACGCGCCCAGCAGGCAGAATCGGCGGCGGAGACCTTTCTGTGCCGCGCTTCAATCCTAAAGATGCTGACATGATTATCGTCACCAGCACGGTCACCTGGAAATCGATTGACGGCGGCAAGACCTGGACGGGCTTCCGCGGCGCCCCCGGCGGTGACGACTACCAGAATCTCTGGATCAATCCCAACAATCCTCAGATCATTGCCATCGTGAGCGATCAGGGCGCCATCATCACCGTGAACGGCGGCGAGACCTGGAGTTCCTGGTACAACCAGCCCAC
>CAZUFQ010000829.1:0-3434 GCA_964618735.1 uncultured Enterobacteriaceae bacterium | reverse complement strand
CAACCATCTTGATAAAAGGCGAGCGTGTCATTGAGCAAGGTATCGAGCAACGGTTTGATGCGTGCAAGCGTCTCGGGCCGGCGCAAATCCTCCGGCTGGACGCCAAGGGCGTTCAAGTCAACACGCGGCGCATAACAACGACCAATGCGTAGATCGTGCGCCATGTCACGAAGGATATTGGTGAGTTGCAACCCTTTACCAAACCGCACCCCACGAGCCGCCATTTCAGTCACATCCCAGTGTCGCAGAGAAGGAAGATGGGCAACCGCAACTTTCGTCCAAAACTCTCCTACACAGCCAGCGACAAAATAGGTGTAACGATCAAGATCCGCCCTCGTCTCAAGCGCACCCACACCTCCCTCGTGCTCCTGAGGAAACACCTGGAGATCCATCTGCATGCCCTGCGTCAGGGTCAGCACAAGTTCTCGAATGTAGCGCTGATCTTCAGTAGACAAAGTGGCAAGTAGGGCAAAACAATCCGGGATACGTGAAAGCAACTCGCGCTCGGCGGGATTTTGTTGGGATTCGCTTAGCTGTCGTTGAAAAAAGACAACCGCAGAAGGATCCTCCTCGAATGCCGCACGATATCGCTCCAGATAGGTGAGGCGTTGCTGAGGAGGGAAGACCACGGTATCTGCAATGGTGTCTGCAGCGCGACAAAAGAGATACGCCAACCCAATAGGCTGTCGTACACTTTGTGGAAGCACACGCAGGCTAAGATAAAATGAACGACTGACCCGAGGAAGAATCTGAGTCAGCAAATCTTGAGCGGTGTTGACGAACATGTGGCTCAAGAAATATGCCGTCGCCATCAGACCGTCAACCCGACAGACAGCAACAGCACCCTAAAGAGAACGTTACCAGTCGGAACAAGTCAACCAGTGAGTAGCCCGGAATCACGCAGTTGTGCTAACGCTCGACGACGCATTGAGAACTCGTCTTTCTCTGCAGGTGTCATCTCTGCGAAGGTTCGCGCACTGCTAAGCGGTTGAAAAATCGCATCCCAGCCAAACCCTACCGAGCCGCGGGGCGTTAGCGGAATCATTCCCTGCACCTCGCCGCTGAAGACCCGCAGCTCTTTGCCATCATAATGGGCGAACATCGTCGTCGCCGTTGCATCTCGATTCTTTTCTGATGCGAGCAAGCGACAGATACCCTCGACGCCGAGAGTGATTAAAAACCATTTAATCAGAGCGCCAGGAAGACCATTCCAAGCGGCAAAAGCCAATCCCGTGTCTTCCACTAACACAGGGCGACCGAGCGTTGCATACGCCTGTTGGGCCTTGTGACGAACAACCGGTTCAAGAGCAACTGCTTGGATCTCTTCCAAGGCGACGCATTCACGAGCAAGAGGATGCCCGAGTAGACGCTCAACCTCGGCAAGCTTCTGCTCGTTACTGGTAATAAACGTCAGCACTTTCTAGGCTTTCAACCAGTAGCGTTGCCACTCGGTCAGGTGGGCCAAGGTATCCAGGGACGGCATACGATCGAGATAGACCTTCCCCTGCAAATGATCATATTCATGCTGGATCACCCGAGCGTGAAAATCTTTGGCGATCAAATCAAGCGGATTGCCATGCCGGTCCAGCGCTTCAACACGCAGTTCACTATAGCGAGGAACAACGCCGCGTAGTTCTGGAATACTCAAACACCCTTCCCAGCCATCCACCGTTGTTTCCGCCAAAAACGTCAATCGAGGGTTGATGAGCACGGTCAGCGGCACCGAGGGAGCGTCTGGATAGCGCGGATGTTTTGTCACTTCGAGCACAGCAATCTGTTGAGAGACATGCACCTGCGGCGCGGCCAACCCAACGCCGTCATACTCATGCATGGTTTCAATCATGTCGTCGATGAATTGTTGGAATTCTGGACGCGCGATCCTTTCAGGAGCGACAATTTCCGCCACTTGGCGGAGGACGGGATGCCCTAAACGAGTAACTTTGAGAATCGCCATTAGACCTCACTTTCTGCGACGCAATCCAGTCTTCTCCGTACGTGGGAAAGCGAACACACGGTGCCCTCGTCGATATTGCGTAACCAGGTGAGCCAGACGATCACGATTGATAACGATGCATCCCTCTCGACGCAGCCGATACCAAGATCTCAGGGTCACCCGTTGCGAGGAAAGCAACATGACACGCCATCCTTCATTCGCCTGGAGTGCGGCAGCGGCTTCAGCAATCATTTTCACCTCAACAGAATGACGCTCATGCTGAATCCAACAGGCAACGTGCATCTTTCCTCTTGATAATAAGAGAGCGGCCTGGTGAGGACTAAGATTGTCATTCTGAAGCACGTTATAGCCTTGTATCCGCAACAATTCGCTCGCATAGAGCAGAAACTCTCGATAAGGCATAGCATCCACATCTTCGAGAATCTCTCGCCACTCGCAGCGTCGCTGCCAGAGCTCATCGAGCCACCAGAACCCCAGGCCGCCACAAGTCAACGCCAAAGCCAACGGCCAATGTCCATGGAGAGAAACCGTAATGAAGATAACCAACAACAGAGTGGCAGTGGTCCGTACGGTTAACGTCCAGAGCTTCTGCCTCTGCCATTTCTTGCGAGGCGGAGTGACAATGATCGCACGAGGAGCTTCACGCATAGGCGCTACCTACGAGATAAAGGTCTTTCTTCTCATGAGGCGAGGGCAAAAGCAAGAGCAAACAAAAAAATGGGACAAAGAATATGGAGTAAGCGCGAGAAAGCGAGGCTGATAAGCTTTCATTAAAAACCAAAATCGAAAAAAGGAAACTGCTGAAAAACCCGCGAGAAAAATTCCACGTGCAAACCGAAGTGAGCAAACACGCTGACAAGGACGACAACCAAGCCAATGAAAAAATGGGTTTGTATCCGGTCGAAGAGGCCGGAGAAATTAAAGAAGGCCGACCATACTCCTAAAAGTCCAAGGTTCGCCGCTAAGGCCCCAACCCAGAGTTGAGTAGGGCTGAACTGGATATGGAAGCCGACGCCAACCAGACATATAACCAACATACCAGGAATGCAAAGAGCGAAGAGTACCGCTTTCGTAAAGAGTTGCCACAGCAACCCAATGGCCTTGAGCAGGCCGTCGTATGAATTCACCTTCGTCTCTCTTCTATATTTGAGGCCCACCGTAGCTCAATCTGACAATAACGCCTCCCTGAACGTAACATGAGTATCGATAAAAGCAACAATAATCCTTAGATCGTACACGACGAAGACTCATTCTACTTTGTCCGATGCCTTATCTGTCTGTTTTATTCACTTTTCGTGAGGACTTGCTTACATTGGCCGATGCTTTACTCTACCTGCCCTATTCACTTTTCGTGATGCTTTGTCAGTAAAGTATTTTTTAGTCCTGCTTTTTTCTTTGTTTGCTGCCTCCCCAAAACATTAAATATATTCTTGGAAGCAATAGCATAATAAAAAAAAATTTTTAAGATTGCTGCTGCAGA
>CAZUFQ010000828.1:0-3434 GCA_964618735.1 uncultured Enterobacteriaceae bacterium | reverse complement strand
GCTTGTCGCCGAGTTCCCCGCCGAGGCCAGGTCCCAGCACGACCCTGGCAACACGACCAGCAAATTGAATGTCGTTCGAACTCACTTCTACCTGAATAAGGGTTCCGTCTTTTTTTCGGTGCCTCGTAAGACTGGTTGAACTGCCGCCTGTACGAACGCGTTCAATTGTCGCTAGAAATGCTTCTGTCTCTTCAAGCGGACGAATATCCAGAAGCGTCATGGCCAAGAACTCTTCCTGTGTATAACCGTAATGTTGGACGGCGGCTTCATTCACGGCGAGGAAAGCCAACGTTTCAACATCATACACCCACATCGGGTGAGGATTCTGAGTAAACAGGAGGCGGTATTGTTGCTCGGAAATGCGTACTGCCTCCTCGGCAAGCTGCCGCGCAGCGATATCGCGCGCGCGCTGAAGCGCAAGGGCAAGCTGGTTGGCGATTTCTTGAACAATTTCTTTCTGAGCTGGAGTAAATCCTTGCGGTTCATCTTTGCCAAGATTCAGCACGCCGATCAGTTCTCCTTCAGTGACGAGTGGGGTCACGAGCAACGCCTGTACTCCCTCAGCTTGCAGCGCCCGTATGGCCACGGGAAGCTCCGCAAGCATCGATAAGTCGTCAATTTCATACTGCTGTCCTTGCCGGAGCGCCTCGAGATCGATGTTGCTGATTTGTACGGCTTCTATTGGTCCGCATAGACCAGGCGTGAGCAGCGTTTCTCCGCCAACATCTATCGCGAGCAACGTTGCTTCTTTATTGACAAAATTGAGTAACACCACCCCAGTGCGCCGGCAGGGGACAAGTTGGCGCAGCCGCTGCAACGTCACAGCTGCGATAGTTTCCGAGGGTTGGCCGGAGAGAATGGCTTGGTCGATGTCATGGAGCAGGCCGAGTCGCTCTGCGGACAGCCGCAGTTGCTCTTGTGCGAGTTTCCGGTCACTTACGTCTCGAATCGTGCTGATAATCCAAGTTTCCCCATTGGAGACAATTGGACTTAAACTAATCTCCACCGGAAATGCGCCGCCGTCTTTGCGCAACCCATAGAGTTCAAGGTTGGCGCCCATTGGTCGCCGGTGAGGTTGGGAAAGATAACGGGCGCGGTGAGCCGCATGAGCAGCGCGCCGGGGCGCTGGTGACAAAATCTCCACCAGTTGACCCAGGAGTTCCTCTCGTTGATGGCCGAACAAAACCTCTGTTTGGTGATTGACGAGCTTGATATGGCCCGCGGCATCGACGATCACGATCGCGTCAGGAGAGCTCTCCAGGAGTTCTTGGAAGCTGGCTTCCGTCGCTGCAAATGCGATTGTAGAAGCTGTTTCGTATTGTTCTAGAGATGTGTGGCCAACTCCAGGCGTCTGAGTACTGTCCGGTTCATCTGCTGGATGCGTTTGGTGTGTGGCCACAGCAGTGCTCCGCTAGATCACATCTTGTTCCTTCAATGCCGCAATCTCGCGTTCAGAAAGCCCAAGCAGCTTACCATAGACCATTTCATTGTGCTGTCCCAGAGTTGGGCTGGGCGCGTCGACTACGGGCGGCTCCTCGTCGAAACGCACCGGCGAACCCAGGACCGTCACCTTTCCCGCGACCGGGTGCGTAATGTCTTGCAACGTTCCCCGCTCGCGCAAATGTGCATCCTGCAACACTTCCGGTCACTTCCTGGACAATGCCACAGGTAAGGTCAGCGCCGCCTAAGATATCCATCACTTCCTTCCGGGTATGTTGTCCCACCCACTTACCGACGATCGCATCCATTTCGTCAACATGTTTAATGCGCATAGCATTGGTGGTGAACCGAGGGTCCTCAAGCAAATCTTCTCGTCCGATCGTGCGGCAAAAAGCTTTCCATTTCACTTCGTCCGCCACCAGCAGCAAAACGTACCCGTCTTTTGCTTTGTAACTGTTATACGGGGTTAATATGCGTCCCGGAGCTGTGTTGCCCCAACGGCCAGTGACGCCGTTCACCAAGTGGCTAGAGAACTGCGAGGTCAGTGGTCCCACCGCGGCGTCATAGAGCGACGTTTCCACGATCGTGCCCCTGCCGGTGCGGTCCCGCATATGCAGCGCGGCCAAAATGCCGGCGCAAAGATGAATGCCGCCCATAATATCAAGAACTGGCGGACCGGCTTTGACCGGCGGATTGCCGGGAAAACCGGTCACACTCATGATGCCTACCATTGCCTGGATAATCGGGTCATAGGCTGGATAGTCCCGATACGGTCCAGAACGTCCAAAGCCTGAGCTGCTCGCGTAAATGAGGCCTGGATTGAGTTCCTTGAGCACGTCATAGCCAAGCCCGAGTTTGTCCAATACGCCCACCGCGAAGTTTTCTACGATGACATCCGAGCGCTTGGCCAGCTCTTTCAGTAGCTCTCGCCCTCGCTCGGTCTTAAGGTTTAGGGTCACGCCTTTTTTATTGGAGTTAAGCATGAGGTAGGGGTAACTTTCCTCAGTGCCCCGAATCTTAAAGATGTTGCGCACCCGCTCACCGGTCCGCGGCTCAACTTTAATGACTTCGGCGCCCATCAGCGCGAGCATCAATGTGGAGTACGGACCGTTATAGACGTGAGTAAGATCAAGCACCCGAATATCGTCCAGCGGTTTGGCCATGAATTTCCTCCCTCTTCCTCAGGATTCATCCCATGAGAACTAGCAGAAATCAAGGGTGCGCACCCTTAGGAAGAATCGAGGAACCGGAGAATCGAAGAGAAAACACACTGCTTTTTCCTTCACTGATTCCCCCCGTCTCCGTTTCTCCGGTTCTATCCAGCTGTGATGAGAGTTGTTTGCCCGTTCTGCTCATGTCTTTTCTATGCTAGGGAAAAATAAAGGAGGCATGCCATGCTCGATCTTATTATTCGCGGAGGACTCGTTGTAACTCCCCAAGCCGTCGGAGAAATGGATGTAGGCGTGCAAGGGGAAAAGATCGTCGCCGTGGGTTGGCCGGGCACATTAGTGTCAGACGCCGGTCGGGAAATTAACGCCCGTGGGAAGATTGTGATTCCCGGCGGCATTGAACCGCATGCTCACATTGGCATTCCCGTGCCTGAGCACTGGGCGGGGATTCCCGAGGTGATGACCCAGCCGCCCGAGGCGGCCAGTCGGGCTGCAGCGTTTGGCGGCGTGACCACGGTCATCGACTTTGCCGGTGATTTGAGTCTGAACCCTGATGGGAGCATTCTTACCACCTCGATTATGCATGATGTGGAACAACGACGCGCAGCCTTCCAAACACATAGTTACACAGACTATGCCTTCCACTACATTCTGGCTGGGGACGTCACGCCCAAAACAGTTGGTGAGATTGGCGAGGCCATTCAAGAAGGCGTCGCCAGTTTCAAAATTTTTACAACGTTTCATCCTATACGTGTGCCATACGGACCGTTGTGGGGCATTTTCGAAGAAGTCACTAAACATGGCGGCATTATGGCAGTGCATCCT
>CAZUFQ010000827.1:0-3443 GCA_964618735.1 uncultured Enterobacteriaceae bacterium | reverse complement strand
TGTTTCTTCGCCTGCAATCTCAAGCATAAATTTGGCTACGACGACTCACTCGATGTGGTCGGCGTCCACTGTGTAGGCGGTGTGACCGGCGCCTTGCTCACTGGCTTGTTTGCCTCAAAAGCAGTCAACCCCGCAGGCGCAGATGGGCTGCTGCTCGGAAATCCTGCACAGTTTGTGACTCAGTTGATCGCAACCGTAACGACGTTAGTGTACTGTTCTGTGGTTGCGTTCATCTTGTTGAAAATTGTCGATGTTACGATTGGCTTGAGAGTGGACGAGGACGACGAATACGCCGGACTCGACCTCTCCCAGCACGGGGAAAACGCTTACACAGCATAACCCTTACGAGACCGGGTGAAACAATTCATCCGGTCTCGCGTCGGCGCCTCCCTGCTGCAGCGTCGCTTTCCTTCTCCGCTGCAGCCCCATCAATTCATCCGAAAAGCAGGCCCTTCTTTACGACCTCTCAGACAAGCCGCTAATATCTGTCTCATATATTATGAAACTCGCGCCTCTGTCGCTTTCCTCAATAAAGAAAGCGGATCAGCTCACGCTCTTCCAAGCGCCGCTCTCAACTCCATTGTTGATCAGCGTAGGTTCTCCGCAAGAAACTACGCTCGCCATGCGGGTGGAAGAACTCTTTTCATTTCGGCGGAAAGGGTTGTCAGCCGACGCACAACTTGTGAGTTATCAGGCAAAAGAAGGCGTCTGGGTTATTGTCGTAGCCTTCCGCCTCTCAGGATTTCTCACGAAACCACTCGGAGGGATTGTCTATCTGAACCCACGTGAAGCGCCGATGATGGCCCCCCTGTTGCCATTAACGAAGCAGGAGCGTTTTCCGTTCGTCTTCCTGAGCCCTCGTCAGAAAGTCATGGTGAGCCACGATGCCCCGTGGTCCGTGCATCAACGGCAAGAGGTGCGACTCCTGCTCTCGCAGCTTCATTCCACCTCAGGAGGACAACCAACAGCTGGACAGCAGAACGACCTGGAATTTGTACGTGCACGACAAGAATTCGAGCGCGTATCTACCGGCAGAAATTTGTTGGTTCCCAGTCTCACAACAGGCAGGTCGGGTTCTGTCTTCTCAGCTCATGGCGTCGTCTTAGAATGAAATACTGTTCAGATAATCCCTCAATGTCGGCTCGCAACGCCAGTCGACTCTATGCGTTCGGCGTGATCAATCAGTTCACCCACAAGATCCTGCATATGGCGCAAACGAACAGAGAGACGGTCGCGGTTCTCAGCCCCGTGCATCGCTAAGCATCCTCGTTCAATCAATCCGACAAACGCCTCCATGACATCTTCAAGACGCGCTTCCTCAGGGGTGTACCATTTATGTAACCAAGCGCACATGCCTAAGACGGCGTACACAATGAGTTTGGCATTGAGCTGACGGAAGGCTCCTTGAGCCATCCCTTCCTGGAGAATATTTTCCAAATTCACCAGAAAGCGTTGCCGTATCTCCGTCACTTCTGCACGTAATCGCGGCGGCAAATCGGCTTCTTCACTATAGAAGACTGTAAAAAGCGCGCCATTCTCTCCAATTGTCCGCAATAAGGCTTGCACGGTATGTCGGAGTTTCTCTTCAGCCGTTAATGGAGCGGCAAGCAGCGGCTGAAGGCCGCTGGCAAACGTGGTGCCGACTTTGATGAAAATCTTTGCTAACAGCTCTTGCTTGTTTTCAAAGTACCGGTACATCGAAGCCTTTGCCACGCCAGCATGACGTGCAATCTCTTCGAGCGTCGTCTGACGGTAGCCGGTGCTGGCAAAACACTGCGCCGCCACATCAAGGAGATGCTCTTCAATCACCTCCCGGCGTGACATTCCGATTTCCCCAGCTTCAGAACGCACAGTACGTTTGTCATGCTCAGACAGATAACTCGGACGAACTTTCTTAGCCTGACTTGAGAGTCTCAAAATTATACCCTTGAGATATTCATAAAGTCTCAAAAATGTACTATAAAGTCAGACTCAAGGAAAGTACACTCACTGATCTGGCCAAGATTCCTGGGAGATGGATAGACGATGCAACTACACTATGAACAGTCTGGCGAAGGTCACCCGCTGATTATCTTGCATGGGTTGTTTGGTTCTCTCGAAAACTGGCGGACGCTCAGCAAAATCTTCTCACGCTCGTTTCAAGTCTTTACTCTGGACCAGCGTAATCACGGGCGCTCCCCACATAGCAGCGAGTTCTCTTATCCAGCCATGGTGGAAGATCTCCGAGAGTTCATGGAAGAACAGGAACTGTCTGCAGCCTATCTCATCGGGCATTCGATGGGTGGGAAAACTGCTATGCTTTTTGCTGTCACCTGTCCGGACATGGTTGACAAATTGCTGATAGTTGACATCGCGCCTAAAGCCTATGAACGAGGACATGATGATGTCTTTGACGCCATGTTTTCCTTGGATCTCTCAACTCTTCACACTCGCCAAGAGGCGGACGCAGCTATGGCCAAGACAATCCCTGACTTGGCCCTTCGTCAGTTTCTCTTAAAGAATCTTGACCGAGAGGATACAGGCTCTTTTCGCTGGCGCATCGCGCTAGACGAGATTTATACAAACTATCCAGAGATGATCAAAGAATTGAGATTGAGTCAGCACGAATTTTCGCAACCGACACTTTTTATTCGCGGAGCAAAATCCGACTATATTAGAGATAACGATATCCCATTGCTCAAGTCCATCTTTCCCCAGGCGCACCTCACGACGATCCCAAACACAGGACACTGGGTGCATGCCGAAGCGCCGCAAGAATTCGCCCGCGTCGTACTGAATTTCCTTATGGGAGACGACGCGATGACAGACTAGCATCAACCTATGACTTTTGCCTTCTTTAACCGCTGAGTTTGCTCAAGACTGAAACCTAGTTTTCCTAGAATTTCCTCCGTGTGTTGCCCCAACAAGGGCGGCGGGCTGTGCACTGCAGCTTTGGTGTCGGAAAAATTCCATACTGGCCGAATAGTTTTGAAGTTTCCCGCGGTCGGATGGTCAATCTCTTGGATAATGTCAAGCGCTTCGATTTGCGGGTGCACACTCAGTGAGGGATAATCCATAAAGGGCACAGCGTCGCCATTAAATTCATGGATGAGACGCACCACTTCTTCGTTGGTCATCTCTTTGAACCCTTCCTCCCACATGGGCTTCACCTGGGGCGCATAGCGACCAATGCTGGTGGCTTCGCGACCAAAGTTGGCGAAGCGAGGATCGTTGAGCGCTTCCACCATGCCAAGAGAAATAAGCAAACGGTCCCAGTCCTCACTACTCCCTCGCCGCAGCCCGAAATAGACATGCCCATCTTTGGTTTTGTAGCCATGAACTGCCGGCTTGGTATAGTTATCTAAATGAAACCCGTACAAGTCGTCGGGGTCAGTCATAGAAGTCCAAATAAGGCGCGGCATAAGACGAAAGGTGCACGAAATGCGACCTAACACGACTTCACC
>CAZUFQ010000826.1:0-3443 GCA_964618735.1 uncultured Enterobacteriaceae bacterium | reverse complement strand
TTCGGCAGGTTCGATATAGTTCGTTGTTGAATCAATCACTCCGGGGATAAGCACCAGCGTATCTGGAACCTTGTACTTCTTGAGCACTTTGTGTTCGTGTTGATGGCGAGGGTTCGACATCTCCAGCGACAAGGCCCCTACTTTGGCTTGATAAAGAATTGGCAGAATGTCTTCGAGCGGCACGTCGTGATTATGGGGTCCGTCATAATTCCCCCAACACACGTGCAAGCGCACGCGGTCCGGTGGGATATTGCGGGTCGCCGAGTTGAGCGCGGCGATATGCATCTCGATGGTCTTCTGGAATTCTGACAACGATTGATCTTGAAATAAGAAGGTCCGTTCCATAGCCAAATCTGGCGCATCGAGCTGCAACACGAATCCCTGAGCGACAATATATTCGTACTCCTTACGCATCTGCTCAGCGACCGCAAACACATAGCGCTCATAGGTATCGTAGTAACCATTCAACATCGTTGTACAGATAATACCAGGCGACGCCGCAGTCATGAATCGTTCGGTAAATTGCTGAGCGAGTCCTTCAGTGCTGTGCTGAAACAGCGCGCATTCTTTCTGCACGCCGCTCAAATCTTCGTACTGTACTTCGGCCAGCGCTTGTGGCGCGTTAAAGACCTTGGCGCGCATGACGTTGCGTTGTTGCATCAACCGTACGAAATCGGGGAATTCGCGCATGTCCTGCGGCGTCGGGCGTTTACTCTCTCCGCCGAATCCTTTCATGCGTTGAGGCACATAGGTTTGGAAACCGATGCGCGGCTGCTCGCCATCGTTGCCAATGTCTACTCCGGCTTCAAGCTGTTTTTGCACCACATGACGGACAGCGGCTTCGGCCTGCCGATCAATTTCGGCTTGATCGACTGCCTCCTCCTGCTCCTGACGGATCAACAGATCGGCAAGGGCAGCGCTACGCGGCAAGCTGCCAACATGCGTCGTTAAAATACGAGAGTCGCTCTTGTACATACGAGTCCCCCAAAGTAGAAAATTGAACGGATTAAACTACTGGACCAAGGGAGCACAGGGCGACAGAGAACAAGACCTTCCCCTTCAGTACTCGGTACTTGATACTCACCCCTTAGTCCTCGACACTCGGGTCGGAAGGCACTATACCATAACAAGCGAACACGATAAGTGACTCTCCATGTAACAAAGGGGGAATGAAGCGATGTTGTCACGGCAGGATATCGACTATGACGCGTTAGTGAAGGAAGACCGGGTGCATATCAGCCTCTATACAAACCCCGACGTCTTCAACGACGAGATGGACAAGATTTTTCACCGTGGCTGGGTCTACGTCGGACACCAAGGCGAAGTCCCAAACGTGGGGGACTTCCGGCTCAAGCGGATCGGGCTCCAGCCGGTCATCATGGTGCGGGATCAGCACGGTGCGGTGCAGTTGCTGCTGAACCGTTGTCGTCACCGCGGCGCGACCGTATGTCAGGAAGGGCAAGGCAACACTCGATCATTCCGCTGTATGTATCACGGCTGGACGTATCAGCTGAATGGCGACCTCAGCGGAGTGCCTAGCGAGGACGCGTACGGCGACAACTTCAAACGCGAAGAGTTGGGCTTGGTAAAAGTTCCGCGCGTGGCCTCGTATCGGGGCTTCATCTTCGGAAGCCTGAGTCCCGCTGGGATTACACTCGAAGAGCATCTGGGCAGAGCCGCGGCCGAGTTGGATTTATTCGTCGGGCTCTCCGCTGCGGACGATGTAGAAGTGGTGTCAGGGATCCACAAATACAACTACCAGGGCAATTGGAAGCTCGCCGCAGAAAACTCGATGGATGGTTACCACGCCCCCATTGTCCACGCCTCGTTTGGTCAAGCCTTAATGGACAAAATCAAGAACAATCCGAGTCCGGAACGACAGCGCGCAGGCAGCGACCTCTCAGGCATGGGCGGCGTGACGAAAGATCTCGGCAATGGACATGTGATGCTCGACTATAAGATGCGGATCTACGACTCGCTGAATAACGACCCAATGCCGGCAGTGCGCGCAGTGACGCCTGAGGGACAGGCGCAGCTTACGGAATTGGCGCGTCGGTTCGGCGAGGAGCGCGCCGCGAATATGCTGCGAGAAGGCGGCACTCATACTTTTATTTTCCCCAACCTTATCCTGATCGGCATTCAAATGCGCGTGCTGCAGCCGCTCAGCGCCAACCGCACGGAGGTGTGTCTCTACCCCACCCTGCTCAAGTGTCTGGCGCCCGAGGTTAATACAATTCGGTTGCGTTCTCACGAAGCCTTTTTTGGCTCGGCCAGCTTTGGCGGTCCGGATGACTCAGAGATTTTTGAACGGATCCAGGATGGCTGTGCAGTGGCGCTTGAGCCGTGGCAACTCCTCTCGCGCGGACTCCACCGCGAGCGCCATGAAGATGGCGTCATTATCGGTGATTTTGCTGACGAAGTGACCCAACGCGGCATTTGGCGTCAATGGAAGAAGGTCATGATGCAAGAGGCAGGAGCTACAAGGACGGCGCGCAAACGCTCTGGGGGCCTCATGACAGGCAAGAGGAGGTAGCACGGCAATGGCTTTTGACCGTCAGCAGGTAGAACAGTTTATCTACTATGAAGCCCAACTCGCGGATGAGCATCGCTATGATGAGTGGCTCGCGCTCTGGACCGAGGATGCACTGTACTGGGTTCCGAACGGTCGCGACGAGATTGATCCCCAGCGCGAAATTTCGTTAGTCTACGACGATCGAGTGCGGCTCCAGGTGCGCATCAGCCGTTTGAAGAGCGGCTTTGCCCATGCGCAAGAGCCGAAATCGCGCATGCGCCGTCTCGTCTCAAATATTGTCATCGAGGAGGAGAAGAACGGCGAGATTACTGCCTACTCGAACTTTCTGTTAGCCGAACTGCGCCGCGGCAAGCAGGATATTTTCGCCGGGCGCATGATGCACCGCTTACGTCTGCAGGGCGACAGCTTCAAAATCGTCGCCAAAAAAGTGCTGCTAATTAACAATGATGAATCTATTGACAACCTGACCTTTTTGATTTGAGGAGGAGACCGCATGGCCGAAGACCACACCCAACCTGCCCCAATAGAAGAGCCCGAGAAGGACCCCTTACGAGACATGTGGCTCTTCATACTCTTTGCCATCGGTGTCTTGTGCTTCGTGCTCTTCGCCGCGCCCAAAGGATGCAGTGAGGCTTTACAAAGCAAACAAGCAAAATCGACGCAGGCAGCGCCTTCGACCGAACCGCGATTGCCTGGACAACGATAAAACGGCAAAGGGTTGCTTTACCCAGGACTCGACACGTTATTTACTCTCCATGACAAACACCCCGTCCCAATCCGCCGGAGGTGGGTCCTCTAGCAACAACCAACAGCGTTCTTGATAAATTTTGGCGGGACCATCATCAGGGTGCGAACTAAGACACTCAGAGAAACCATAAAGAGCGCCCTCCCCACTACGGGCACTAACCGC
>CAZUFQ010000825.1:0-3444 GCA_964618735.1 uncultured Enterobacteriaceae bacterium | reverse complement strand
AAAAAATCAAGAGCGCCCCGACTTCATCGCACTGCTGCCGTAGCCGCGCTAGAAAACCACTATTGGGAATGCGCACCCCGCCTTCACCTTGAATCGGTTCAATGATGACCGCCGCCACCGTATTGTCAATCGTTGTGAGGGCTTCGAAATCATCGAAGGGCAAAAAGGTGACCGTGGGTAACAGTGGTTCAAACGGCGCTCGATAGACAGGATTGCCGCCGACGGAGAGCGCCCCTAACGTATCGCCATGGAAACTGCCGAGGAAGCTGACGAAACGAGAGCGTCCTGTGTATTTTCGCGCGGTCTTGAGCGCGCCTTCGACCGCTTCGGCGCCGCTATTGGTGAAATAAGTGACCGAGAGCGGGTGGGGCGCGACTTGGGCCAGCTTCTCCGCCAATCGCACTTGTGGTTCCTGGATGTATTCACCGTAGACCATGGTGTGAAGATAACGATCCACTTGGTCTTTCACTGCTTCAACAACCGCCGGATGCGCATGTCCGAGACTCGCCACGCCAATTCCAGAGATCAGGTCGAGATACTCCCGTCCGTTGACATCGATGATGCGACAGCCCTGTGCGCGTGCGACTTCAATGCCCATTGGCGAAGAAGATGTTTGTGCAACAAAGCGGAAAAAATCGTCTCGGAGAGCGCTCATATACAAAAAAACATACGTGAGGGAGCAAGCGTCAGCAATTGTGGCCATTCCACATTCATCATTCTGCCTTCATCATTCTGCCTTTTCTTCACGCTCCACCCATCGCACCAAATCGGCAATCCTTGGCCGTCCGCTGTGCCGCCAGCTCAAGGGAGGGGTTTGCATCGCTCCGATAGGACAAATGCGGCTAACGCCCGCTTGGCTGAGGAGTTCTTCGACAAGCGGACGCTGCAGTGAGGTGAGCGCAACACCGGCTGCTTCGAGATAGGCTCGCCACGGCGCAAGGAGCACACTGAGTTGATCAAGCGACGCTAACGGTTTGACGCGGATGGTGCGATACAGAGGCGACGGAAGAAAAGCCGGATCTGCATCATGAATGACGGTCCACTCAGTACTATTGGCGCTGGCATACAACGCGATATCTTTCCCCGCCAGTGTTTGCCACTCTGCTTCATCTCGGACGCGCCGGATCGCTATACTTGCTTCTGTTGAGATGCGTCCGCGAGGCAAGCGTGTCTGCCAGTACGAGAGACCTTCCGCCAACAAGACAGCGAACGCGCGCGGTGAGACGGCGCTGCCTTCTTCTACGTAGAGAAGTTGGGGGGAGAGACAGCCTTGTTGATCGAAGAGCGCTACATCATAGGCCGCGCTCCTGGCGAGCAGTTGCGCGTCGCTCAGAGAGTCTTTGTCGATGATGCTGAAACTGATTTTATGCCCGTAGCCAATGAGCCGACTCTGGACACGCTGTCGGATAGCGTTAAGGCTTTCATTTCCGCCGGAAGCGACTACGAGTTCTGCACGAGAGAACGCCATGTCTTCCAGACCTGAAGACCCGCCCGGCCACGTAACAACAGCGAGGCATGCGCCCAGTTCAGGATCAACTTCGGCAAGCGTGCGAGCAAAAAGGGTTGGCAGGAATGCCGAAGAGGATGACGTTTTCACCAGAACGGCGGATTTCACTAATAAAGAAAAGATAACGCCATCGAGTCCGGCGCCGGGAATGTTTCCTGCCAATACGTGTGTGGTGAGCCCGGGACCATAGGCCCTACGTTTTTTCCCGTGCAGCAAAACGAAAATATCAAGACAGCGCCTGTCTCCGAGTTCATCTTTAAGCAGTGCTACGAGTTTCTCAGCTCGATATTCCTGGAAGATGAGAGGTAAAGTGTGACGGACCATTGCTGGAGAAAGACCGGTTTCTTCCGGCAAGTGAGACGCGGCTCCTTGCCAGACAAACGAAGAAGGATCGAGAAAAAATGAGACAACATTGTCAATACTAGCCGCGATGCTATCGACCGAACGGTGGACGAGATACTGTTCACGAGCGGTGAGAAGCGTATCGATTATTTGCTGAAGCTCGGAAATTGAGAGAGATGGCACGGCTTACCTAAGGTCGTCATTCCCACGAAAATCCCCTCGCCCCTTGGGGGAGAGGGCTAGGGTGAGGGGTAAAAGGAACCCTTCGTGCTCTTTTCATATTCAAGGGTGCATCACAGATGCATGAACATTCCCGCGCAGAGCCTGCCCCCGCGAGGGCGTGGGACGGGAATCCAAGTTGTTCTGCCTGGATTCCGGGTCGCGCTTCGCTTGCCCGGAATGACGGGCTGCTATGCGAGCTGGCCATGGAACGAGTGATATCGCGTAGGGTGCGCAAGCGCACCGAATTCGTTAATTGGGTTTTCACTTACTCTGTCCCAACGCTTTTGCCACGCGCTCAAGCATCTCACCGATATCGTGTACGCCTCGAATGAGGAGCACGAGCGCATACATCGTACCTAAACTCTGTACTGCGATAAGCGTTGCAATAAAAAGATGATCGAAGGTCATGAGGTTGCCTTTTCTTCCTATGGGACCTGCTCCACGTGACATGTTCTCACTGCGCCACCAAAAATTCATCAAGCGCCAGCGCACAGCCGCGCGCTTCCGCTCCGGGGACGCGTCCGACAATCTCGAACCCATCGCCAACGGTGTAGCCGAGATCATCTGTCTGAATTGCCATGACTGAGCCCACATTCGCCAGATCAAAATGCCGGAGAATGCCGGTCTGCCCACGGGGAACTTCTTGCAGGGTTTCTGGATCAACTACCAGCGTGCGTGTCCATGCTGGACCGATCTTATACCGAGGTTCGTTGCTACGGCGAAAGCGATTGTACAGGACATTGTCATAAAACTGCGAGGCCATTTCGGTCATACCGTATTCGTTCACGCAGTAGTAGCCAGCCACTTTCAGATATTTCCAGCAAGATTGGAGGAAACCGTTACGAGAGATCATCCGTCCTTTGCCTTTATTCCCGCCAGTATCCATGATGCGGCTGCCGCCAGGAAGCGTGAACTGCTGACCCGCAGCTTCACAATGGTCAAAGAAGGCCACTAACGCTGAGGTGATTGCGAGAATACACACCGGCGTTCCTTCTTTCTGCACCTGAGCGACAGCATCTGTGAAGGCGTCGAGGTGAATGCCCGCCGTGTCGATAAAGTAGGCGTTCTCTTCTACACCGCATGCCGCCATCACCCATTCCGTCATTTGGGTAAGGGACGAGTCTGGTCGCATGTCCGGCGTAGGAATCAACGCCAACATTGGCAAGCGACGATTATCCGGCAAAAGGCAAGCGGAGAAATGAGCAAGAGCAGAGGCGTGATAAAGTTGTAGGTCTGGCACAAGGTGTCGGCCACGTTTCTCCTGACCGCGGGTCGTGCCGCTCGTGCGAAAAATCTTCACCGGAGGCCCGCCGGTTAAATCAAGCTCTTTGAAGGCGACGGGTGGCACAGGCGGGCAAACTTTCCAGCGCGTC
>CAZUFQ010000824.1:0-3465 GCA_964618735.1 uncultured Enterobacteriaceae bacterium | reverse complement strand
GCACCCGCTGGCGCCCAGGTGGTCGATCTGGGAGGAAAGACACTTGTTCCCGGCCTGATCGACACTCACGTCCACGCCACCTTCATGGACAGTGAGTGTCTGCCTTTGTTTCTTGCCGCCGGCGTTACGACTGTGCGTGATGTCGGCGCGAAGCTGGAGAAAGTCAAACAACTCAAATCCGCCCTCAACAGCGGCAAGAAGCTGGGACCACGCATGTTTATTCTCGGTCCGCTGCTGGATGGCGCGGACCAGAGTTTCGAATACGGGGGTCCGCTCGGGGAAATGCTTGACAGCATTCCTTCGCCTGATGCTGTTCCCCAGAAAATCGGCGATCTCCTCAAAGCTGGCGTTGACGGCATCAAGCTCTACTTCACCTTGCCGACGGACACCGCCAAAGCTGTCATTAAATTTGTCGATAATCGCGTGCCGGTCACTGGCCATCTGGGGTACTCGCATTCGCTGGACCTCATCAAAGCTGGCATCAATGGCCTGGAGCATGTGTGGATCTCGCCCTACAACGACTTTTGCGCCCTTGATATGCAATTTGGTCCTGGTTCGAAGACGGGCGTCAAGTCCATGATGGACCCGCGCTTCTGGACTCAGACGGTCAAGGGCTGGGAAGAAACCGACTTGCAAAGCCAAAATGCGAAGACATGGTTCGGCGCTATGGTCGATCACCAAGTGAATATGGGAACCACCCTAGACTTGCTGTGGCTGGCGAAGTGCGGACGCGAAGCCGCGATGCAGGACCCGGATCGCCAATATATCCCACCCATGGCGTTGGCGCGACAAAAAGCCATGATTGCGCATATCGGCGAGCGACCGGATTGGGATATGTACCCGGGCCTTTTTGACCCTGCCGCTTGCGTCAAAGCCTTGGAGAAGCATCAGGAAGTCACCCGCATTTTGCACGAAGCCGGCGGGTTAGTGGTGGGCGGCACGGACTGCGGCGGCTTGCCGTTCCCACCGCCGGGGTATGCGCTCTTACGCGAAATAGAACTCCTAGCCGAGGCTATCGGCTCAATGGCGGCGATTAAAGCTGTCACCTCGGTGGCTGCGACCTACCTGCGCCAGCAAGAGAACCTCGGCAGCATCGCGGCTGGACGCTACGCTGATTTTCTTGTTATCGATGGCGACCCGCTCCGCAACGTGCGCGAACTGCGCAAGATGACGACCGTCTATCGTGGCGGGGTTGCTCATGATCCACAACAGCTGCTGGCGCAAGCGCCCAAGTCTGAGCTGGCGCGGACGCACTAGAGAAAGAAGGAGGTTTCTTCGATGAAAGACTTCACAATTTGTGTTGGCACCGTTGGCGCTGGCGTATGGTACAGCCCCAACAGCGGGGGAAAATGGCGACGCAGTAAAATGAATCTTCCGTTCCATGCAGAGCCAGGGGAAGTGCAAATCCGCGCTTTAGCTGTGTATCCGCAGGATCCCAACCGCATTTTGGCCGGGTCCGAAGTCGGGCTCTATCGCAGCGAAGACAAGGGCGCGACTTGGGATTTACTCGAATCTCCGATGGATGGGCAGCAAATCTGGTCTGTCGCAGTCCACCCAACGAACCCCGACATCATTTTTGCAGGAGCCAAACAACCGGGGGTCTATCGTTCTATCGATGGCGGTAAGAGTTGGGAGAAGCTCTCCGTACCTATTGCAGAACGGTGCTTCGCCGGGGCCCCAAAAGTAACGAACATTGTGTTCGATCCTCGCGATTCTCGCAGTGTCTGGGTCGGAGTAGAGATTGACGGCGTCTATTGCAGCCGCGATGGCGGAGACACCTGGGTCCATCTTCCTCCTCTCGGAGACAACTTCTTGAATCAAGACGTGCACGGGTTGACGATTGGTCTCAGCAAACCCACAAAAATCCACGTCACTACTCCAGATGGTATTTGGACCAGCACCACTGAAGGTGAAAGCTGGACGTTGCATGGTTTCCCGCGCTTCTTTGAGAAAGATAAAATTTCGTACTGTCGCGGCGTGGCGCTCAAAGCGGACAATCCCGACGTGATCTTCGTGGGGAACGGTGACTTCATCCCGGGAAAGACCGGCGCCATTCAGCGGTCCACTGATGGCGGCAAGACCTGGGAAGCCGCTAAGTTATCCAAAACGCCGAACTCAACGATCTACTGGTTCGGGACGCATCCAGCGGATCCAAACACTATCGTCGCCAACAGCCTGCATGGCTATGTGTACACCAGCACTGACGGCGGCGAGTCTTGGGACAAAATAGAACAGGAATTCGGCGAGATTCGCGCCATGGCGTGGACGCCGAACTGAATTTTATAGATCTAGCGCCTAATAAACCCCTCAGGCTGTGGCTCGGTCAGGAGACCGGCCACAGCACCGGTGTAGATCACAGTGGGCCACCCTTGATCTTTTCAAACAGTTTCCGGTTCTCCTCATCGAGCACGATACTTTCCATCACAGCGCCGATAGCGGCCTCAGTGTCGAAGTAGGCGAATTTCACACCAGGATTATTACCGATGCGGCCGCTCTGAATCACGGGAAACCCATTAGCAGCAAAATCGGCGATGATCTTATCGTGGTCCGGTACGATGAAGCCCAGATGATGGAGTCCTTCGCCGCGCTTGTCGAGAAATTCTTTATAGATGCTGCGACCAGAAAGGTGCTCGATCAATTCAATCTGCGAGTCGCCCGTGTAGCCGAGAGAAAGGTGCATGTGAAAATCGCCGAGAGCGCCACGATACACCGCCTCATGCACCTGTACGTCGTTGAAACGAAAAAAACGCGGCACGCCCATTTTTTCGGTAAAGAACCGTTCAGCGGCGTTCAGGTCTTTAACGACAAAGGCGATTTGATGATGTCCGGCGGCAATGTAAGCGTACGGCGAGGCTGCAGCCATAGAAATTCCTCCTTTTTTCTGAGCAATCAGCCTTCAGCTATCAGCTTTCAATGAAAAAGAAAGAGGTTGCACACTATGAAAAAGAAATTACCAAGACTGAAGACCGATAAAGAGGCAGAAGAGTTTGTCGCTACGGCTGACTTGACGGAGTATGACTTGTCTATCATGCGCCCCGCGCAGTTCGAGTTTCATCCTAAAGACAAGCGAGGGACCAGGTGCTTACTGGAATCGCTATATGAGGCACTGAAGGACAAGGCCGCCCGCGCGGGCGTTCCGTATCAGCGGTTTATCCGGCAAGTGCCCGAAGCCGCCATGCAGCACCCCTAATGTCTCAGGCGAATTCTACCTATCCCCTAATGTCCGATAATGGGCCTCTATGGCAGCCGCGCCCTTTGAAATTCTTGTGTCTCTTGTTAACTGCCGTGTCAGATCAGCGGCCCTCAGGGGGTTGTCTTCGATAAGAAAAGTGAGTTTGCTCGTGATTTAAAAGGGACAGACTCATGAGTAAGAGAATAGGAAATGAATGGGAAGCCCTCCAAAGCAACATTAATACCTGCAAGATTTGTTTATCTGAAAGTCTTTTCCAACGAGTGGAGCAGCCA
>CAZUFQ010000823.1:0-3466 GCA_964618735.1 uncultured Enterobacteriaceae bacterium | reverse complement strand
AAGCGCGCGCGCTACTGCAACGCACGGGGAAGCTGACCTATCGGGTGCTCAAGCGCGAGTTTGTCCTCGACGACGAGGCGCTGGAGGATTTGAAAGAGCAACTGATCGACGCCGAAGCGCTAGCGATCGACCAAGACGGCAGGATGCTGGTGTGGACAGGTGGGACAGAAACTGGTGGGGTGGCGCAGCGGCGCAACACGATATTGAAGTCCCCACTCCAACATCCGACGCCCCATCCCCAATCCCCAAGCAGTTATACGCCCAAGCACTTGGCCGAACGCATCCTGGCCGAGCGAGCAGCGATGGAAGCCCGCGGCGTGCCTGACGGCGAACGTAAAACCATCACTGCTTTGTTTGCAGACATCAAAGGGTCTACCTCACTTATCGAAAACCTCGATCCTGAAGAGGCTCGGCGTATCATTGATCCCGCTCTCAAGTTGATGATGGATGCTGTCCACCGCTATGAAGGCTACGTCGCGCAATCCATGGGGGACGGCATTTTTGCGCTGTTCGGGGCTCCCATTGCACATGAAGACCACGCGCAGCGCGCTTTGTATGCCGCGCTCCTCATGCAGGAGGAGAGTCGCAAGCAAGCCGAGCAGTTGCGGTTGGAGAAAGGCGTCAATCTGCAAGTCCGCGTAGGGGTGAACACGGGTGAGGTCGTGGTCCGCTCGATTCGCAAGGATGATCTCCACACGGACTACATCCCGGTGGGTCATTCGACCCATGTGGCAGCGCGCATGGAAAACCTCGCTACACCTGGCGCGATCCTCATCACCGAGCACACCCACAAACTGGTAGAGGGCTACTTCCAGTCCAAACCCCTGGGTGCAGCGCAGATCAAAGGCGTCACCGCACCGCTCAATATCTACGAAGTCACGGGGATAGGACCGCTGCGCACCAAGTTACAGGTAGCGGCGCGACGCGGGCTGGCGCGGTTTGTTGGACGGCAACGAGAACTCGATGCGTTGCGCAATGCGTTGGAGCAAGCCAAAGCGGGGCGTGGACAAATCGCCAGCGTGATGGGCGAGCCTGGGGTCGGCAAGTCACGCTTGTTTCACGAGTTCAAGTTGTTGCTTCAGTCTGGCTGTTTACTCCTGGAAACGTTCTCCGTGTCTCACGGCAAAGCCTATCCCTACTTGCCGCTGATTGACCTGCTCAAGAACTATTTTCAATTAGCCGCCCAAGATGACGAGCGTAAACGGCGCGAAAAGATCACTGGCAAAGTGCTCACGCTTGATCGTAGTCTCGAAGATACACTGCCGTATCTGTTCTTCCTGCTGGGCGTAGCCGAGCCGACTTCATCACTCCAGCACATGGATCCACAGATCCGGCGTCAGCGGACACTGGAGGCCATCAAACGGTTACTCGTGCGCGAAAGCCTCAATCAACCGCTCCTGGTGATTTTTGAGGACCTGCATTGGCTCGACGCGGAAACGCAAGCGTTTCTGAGTCTCCTGAGTGAAAGTATCGCGAGTGTACGGATAGTATTGCTCGTGAACTATCGTCCCGAATATCACCACCAGTGGGGCAACAAGACCTACTACACGCAACTCCGTCTCGATCCCCTCCGCCCGCAAGAAGCGGAGGAAATGCTGGATGCATTACTCGAGAGAAAAGTCGGGCCCCAACCCATGACGACCCTTCAGGACTTGAAACGCTTCATCCTTCGCAAAACGGAAGGCAATCCGTTCTTTATGGAAGAGATCGTGCAAGAATTGACCGAACGAGATATCATAGGGGTGTCGAGCCGGTCCCTTCTCCCAACGGATCTTCACATTCCGCCCACGGTCCAAGCCGTACTGGCCTCCCGGATCGACCGCCTGCCGTCGGAGGCAAAAGAACTCCTGCAAACGCTGGCGGTGATCGGGAAAGCCTTTTCCCTTGGATTACTCAAACAGGTAGTGGGCCACTCAGAAGAGACGTTGCACCACCGTCTCTCCCGCTTGCGCGACGCCGAATTCATTTACGAGCAGCCTGCCTTTCCCGAACCCGACTACGTCTTCAAGCATGCGCTCACGCAGGAGGTGGCGTATACCTCCCTGCTCATGGAACGGCGCAAAGTGCTGCATGAACAGGCGGCACAGGCCATCGAAATGCTCTTTCACGACCGCTTAGAGGATCACTATAGTGAACTGGCGTCGCACTACAGCCGCAGTGGTAACGCGCAGAAGGCTGTGGACTATCTCCAGCTTGCGGGACAACAGGCCGTGCAGCGGTCTGCTATGGAAGCGGTGGGGCTTTTGACCACCGCATTAGACCTGTTACCTCGCTTGCCCGTCACTCCTCAGCGCAGCCAGCAGGAACTCACTCTCCGCGTGGTTCTGGGTCCAGTCTTGATGGCGACCAAGGGATTCGCCTCGTGGGAAATGAAAGAATTTTACGCGGATGCCAGGAAGCTCAGTGAGCAGATCGCCGACTCCTCACAGCTGTGTCCTGTCTTACGCGGTCTCTTCTGGACGTCGATTACGTCTGGAGAATTGCGGGCATTGCACGAGATCAGCCAGCAGTTTCTCCAAGCCGCTCAACGCAATCACGAGAGACTGCTGCTGCCTGAAGCCTACAGTATGTCGGGACTCTCTTTGTTCTGGTCGGGAGAGTTTAGGGCGGCTCGGGATCAGGTAGAGCAAGGCAGCGCTGCTTATGATTTGCCACACCATCAGTCCCGGCTCTTCCTCTATTTGACTGACCCTGGGGTCCTGTGCCTTTCGTACGGGGCCTTTGCTTTATGGCAGCTTGGCTATCCGGATCAGGCCCTCCAGCGAGCGTCCGAGACGCTGCAGCTGGCGCAATCCCTCGCGCATCCGCATAGTCTCGCTCATGCGCTCCTGTTTCTTGCGTTTACGCATCAACTTCGCAGAGAAGGGGAGCGCGCCCAGGAGCGCATCGAGGAAAGCCTTACCCTTTCTGCAGAGCAGGGATTTTCGCACTGGCTTGCACTGGGCGCCATACTTCGAGGGTGGACTTTCATTGAGGAACAAGGGGAGGACGGCATTGCTCTTATGCGTCAGGGATGGGAGGCGTTTCGTTCGACGGGGATAAAATTGTGGAGGCCCTGGAGCTGCGCCCTCTTGATCGAGGCCTATCAGAGAGCCGATCGGCAAGAGGAAGGCCTGCAGTTGCTTACCGAGGCGTTCGCCGCAGTAGAGGAAACGGGCGAGCGTTCCTACGAAGCGGAACTCTACCGCCTCAAAGGCAAACTCCTCTTACAAAACGTCCGCATTCCTGATCCCCGCTCCCCGCTCCCTGGTGTCCAAGGCGAAGCCGAAGCGTGTTTTCTCAAGGCGACCGCGATTGCCCAGCGCCAGAGCGCGAAGTCACTGGAGCTGCGAGCAGCAGTGAGTTTAGCCCAACTGTGGCGCCAACAAGGCAAGCACCATGAAGCACGGAACACGTTGTCTACCATCTACCATTGGTTCACCGAAGGCTTCGACACCAAAGACCTGCAAGAGGCAAAGGCGCTGTT
>CAZUFQ010000822.1:694-3470 GCA_964618735.1 uncultured Enterobacteriaceae bacterium | reverse complement strand
TAGGGGTCCGATTCATCGGACCCACCCAAGGGCTTGATCAATCAAGCCCCTACCTCTGCATTGGCCGAATCGAGAGGCGCGATATTCCCCAACAGGTTTCCTGCAGATGCACTAGGGCTCACTATCGCTGCCCCGAGAAACCAAGAGAATGGAGAATAGAGAGAGGAGGGCTCGGCCCCAACTCCTCATTTCTTCTTACTGAGTTCGCGGAATTGACACCCGCGCCAGAATTCGAGAGTAGACTTCACAAAATTGACGAATTGCTTCGGATCGGACGGCTTCACGACATACGCATTCGCCCCGAGTTCGTAACAAAGATGCACTTCGGCCTGCTGCGCCGACCCCGACATCATCACCACAGGAATGAACTTGAGATCGGGATCACTCTCCAGTTCTCCCAAAATCTCTAGTCCCGTTCTCTTCGGGAGCTGTAGTGCAAGAAGGATGATGTCCGGTGTTGGCGCCTGGAGATGCGCACCACGGCGAAAGAGAAAATCGAGGGCTTCCTCCCCGTCCTGGATAACATGAAGCTCAATCGACCGTAGGCTCTCTACTAGCCCGCGGCGCACGAGCGCGATATCTGCTTCATTCTCCTCAATGAGTAATAGCTGCATGGTTACCCCGAGATCTCGCGAGGACCCTCCGGCAATCTGTCTGTGACGGCGTATCGTAGCGGTCTCGACGAAGCAAAAGCGGAAGAGGAGAGCACAGTTTCTCTCAACACCATCACCCTGAGTTCTCCCGAGTTGCACCCATTCCCCACGAACAGTATGACCAGAACGCCGCCATGGCCGCGATTTTCTGAAAATACTCTTCCAGTGTCATCGGCTTCACCATGTACGCGTTGGCCCCCAACTCATAGCAACGGTTTACATCGTATGGGTTCGCGCCGCTGCTCAGCACCACAACTGGGATGAAAGAGCGCTCAGGAGCACGGCGCAGCTCTGCTAGGACTTCAAACCCATTTTTCAGGGGCAGGTTCAGATCTAAGAGGACGAGAGCGAGCGGGGTAGGCGTGGCGAGCGGAAGTTCGCCCCGCAGCATCCGGAGGGCGTCCACTCCAGTCTTAGCGACACTGAGCTCGACCGAGCATGGCGCCATCTCGAGCGCCGCTCGACATAATTCAATATCGCCAGGATTATCTTCGACCAACAAAATATGCATAGCTGATGGAGGTCAGGATCGCTCCTCGCTTCTCTTTAAGTTCAGCAGAACGGGGAAGTTATACAAGTAGAGTTCTCCTCCTCTAAAAAATCGTAGACTTTGAACCACGCACAGTTCCTTGCCAGCGTATAAACGGGCCGCTTGAGTATTGGAAACAATAGCCGACGGAGGCGTCAGAAGGACAGAAGGCGGGCAAGCCTGGAAGGTATCAATCAGAGGGGGAGGTGTCGTACGAAGTTTTCAGAATCAACAGATTCTCAAATTTCGTAAAACGGAGTAATCCAGTTTGCGCGGGCGCTGCATATCCGCGCCACAGACCGCGCCCGCGTCTAGCAGAGAAGAGCGGAGACTATCCTCCGTATTTGGCGCCAATCTCTTTGAGGGTGAGAGCATCAATATCCGCTTTGGGATTGGCTTCTATAGTCTTTTGGACATCATCTCGTAAGCCGCCTTCGATAACTTCTCCGACCACCACGCTGTGGTCGCCATATTCATGGAAGCCTACGACTTTACATTCCACCCAGGCCGGTGCGTCGCTGATGATCGGGCAGCCGGTGTTCGGCCCAGCTTGGTACGCAAAGCCGCCCATTTTGCCGCCCTCGGGTTCAACATGTTTGAAGAACGCAAAGGCATGACCTTTTTGGCCCGTGCCAAGAAAACTCAGGGTGAATTGTTTAGTGTTCTTTACCATACCGTGAGCGCCGGAATCGCCTTTCACGCCGACCACCACGAGGGGCGGCTTAAAGGACGCTTGCGTGGTCCAGTTCACCGTCGCCAAGGTCTGTTTGTCGCCTTCTTTGGCGCCCAATACTTGAAGACCGTACGGGATCGTCAAAAGAGCGGCCTTTTTTGCTTGCTCATTCATGGCAGATGCTCCTTTCTTCTGGGAATGGGCAGACGATAGCCCCCACTCGCCGTCTTTGTCAACTCATAGAGAGCCAACCTTGCGGCTGAGAGGGGAATTTGCTTAGATTCGCCCTTACGCATTTGGGAGCATTCTTGAACGTAGGAGGACGACATGGCCAATTTTGTGAAAGTGGCCCAACTCAATGAAGTGCCGGCAGGCCAAGGTAAGTGCGTCGAAGTCGAAGGGAAACGCATCGCTCTTTTTAATATAGACGGGACGGTGTATGCGCTTGATGACGTTTGCCCTCATCAGGGAGGACCTATCAGCGAAGGAGAATGTGAAGGAAAAGTCGTGACCTGTCCGTGGCATGGCTGGGAATTCGATATCGACACTGGAGTGAATCGAGACGATACCGATGTCGCCTTAGAGAAATTTGAGGTGAAAGTAGACGGCGACGACATTCTCGTTGCACTGTAATCGTTTCTTTCCTTCTTCCCACTTTTTTGCTGCGCCTAGCGCCGCTACGTTTCTAGTAGCGGCTCCTCTTCTTTCTTCCGTCGAGAGTCTTTGCTAGCCTTCTACATGTATGAAAACCTCATTAGCGGTATGGCATACCGCCCATGGCGCGGTATGGCTTAATGACCGCGGCGTCGAGCTGCCAGAGCGGTTTACTGATCTTACCGAGGAATATCGTGCTGTACGGGTAAAAGGCGGCTTTAGTTACGTATCTTTTCTGACGAGGGTTTTTGTAAACAGGGTAGGGGC
>CAZUFQ010000822.1:0-684 GCA_964618735.1 uncultured Enterobacteriaceae bacterium | reverse complement strand
GTTGGGGTAAGGACCGGGGGGGGCGGGTGACAAGGGCGGTTTACGTTTCTAACCGGGGATTATCGGGCTGTGCGGGAACAGGCTGGCCTTATCGACGTTTCTTTTCGCACACAGGTGCGTATGACCGGAGAGGATCGGGTCAGCTTTCTCCAAGGCATGGTCTCCAATGACGTCAAAGCCCTGAAGCCGGGCGGTGGTTGTGCAGCGGCGCTACTGACTGAACAAGGGCGCATCGTTGCGGATCTACGTGTGTATGCTTTGGAGAATTGTTTTCTGCTTGATGTCGATGAACGGGTTAAAGAGGCAATGCTGGACGCCTTGTCCCGCTTGATCATTGCCGATGACGTTGAACTGGAAGACCTCAGCACTACACATTCAACGCTTGCGTTACAGGGACCCTTTGCCTCGCAAGTGCTTGTCGCAGCTGGCGTCACAGCTTCCCTTCCCAAAGAATTCCAGCATCAGGAAGTCATAATTGCAGGCGCGCAGGCCCTTCTTGTCCATGTCAGCGACACAGGAGAAGACGGCTACGAAATCTCTGTTGCTCGTGAACAGGCGGAATTGATCTGGCAGACGTTGTGGCAAGCTGGAAGGCCGCTTGGACTGCGACCTGTTGGTCAGGCTGCTCTGAATAGTTTGCGGATTGAAGCAGGTATTCCATGGTATGGCGTGCATATGGATGAG
>CAZUFQ010000821.1:1601-3474 GCA_964618735.1 uncultured Enterobacteriaceae bacterium | reverse complement strand
GCGCAATCACCCAGCGGTGTACTTCGGTCGGACCTTCAAAAATCCGCATGGGACGGAGTCGACGGTAAATAAATTCCAAGGGCAGTTCCTTGGACATGCCCATCCCACCGTGCATTTGCATTGCACGGTCTGTTACTCGTGTTGCCATCTCCGTGGCAAACACTTTGAGCATCGATGCTTCTTGGCGCACGTCTTCTCCTTGGTCGAATTTCCACGCACCATGGTAGGTCATGAGTCGGGAAGCATAAATATCCGTCGCTGAATCAGCAATAAACCATTGAATTGCTTGTCGATCAGCTAAACGTTGACCAAAAGTCACCCTCTGTTTCGCATAGTCCACCATCATATCCAGGCAACGTTGTGCGAATCCTACGCACCAACTGCCAATTTCCAGCCGACGCACGGTCAGGCGCAGCTGCATCGGCGCGAAACCCTGCCCTACTGGCCCTAACACCTGTGAGTCCGGAATGATCATATCCTCGAATACAATTTCCCATGGGGCATGACTGCCAATAACCGGAATTTGCCGTTGCAGCACCAACCCCGGCGTTCCTTTGTCCACGAGAAAGGCAGTGATGCCGCCACGCGCACGTTTGTCTTTATCAGTCACCGCCATGACGATGATAAAATCCGCGACATGCGCACGAGAAATCCAAATTTTCCTGCCGTTAATGACCCAGTGATCCCCTTTTTTGACTGCTGTAGTCTGCATGCCGGCAGGATCAGAACCAGCCCCAGGTTCAGAAATTGCGATAGCGGAACGGGCTTCGCCACGAGCATACGGCAGCAAATACTTCTCACGCTGCTCCGGGGTGCAGGTTTGTATCAGCATGTGGAGATTCGGAGCGTCTGGCGGAAAGATAAAAGGAGTGATTGTCTTATACAGCTCTTCATTCGCAAGGCATTTTGGCAGCGCGCCAAGATTCAAGCCGCCGAATTCTTCGGGCACATCCAAGCCCCACAATCCGGCTTCTCGTGCTTTTGCAAGCAAACGATCTTCGACGTCGCTTGGGAGTAACTCCTCTCCAGTCAAGCCTTGGGTATCTCGTTGCAGGACCAGCGGTTCGAGAGGTAAAAGTTCCTGTCGGACAAAACGACGAACTGTATCTTGGAGCATACGATGTTCTTCAAGTAAGGTAAAATCCATAAGTATCCCTCTCGTGCTAAGCTGCCTCGGACTTTATAGGGGAGCGGGGGAAAAGGTAAAGGGCGGGAACTTTGCATCGAGAAAACACAGACTTTTCTATAGTGTTGTTTCGTGCATTCGGCACTCCATTTCTTAAACTTGGTGCTAGAAAGAAGAGCCCACCGCTCCCGAAAGGGTTTGCTCATGTCTCAATTTCCTAGACAATCGTATGGCGTAAGGATCCTTCGTCTGCTGTTCATCGCCTGTTTTGCTTTGCTAAACAAAACGGAAGCGAATCAAGTGGACCCGGAACAGACCTCACAAGGAGAAATGTTCTTAAGCCAAGGACGTTGGGAAGAAGCGATCAACGCATTCCACGCAGCCTTACAGACTGATCCAACCCGAGCAGAAGTGCACGCCAACTTAGGCATGGCGTATTACTTTAATGACGACAGCGCCGCAGCCATTCCCGAATTCCAGACCGCCATCCAGCTTGATCAAACGAGGGTTGATGCGCGCCATGGTCTTGGCCTCGCCTTGTATGACCGCGGAGATCTTGATGGCGCTATTGCAACGTTCCGGATTGCAAGTCAACAAAATCCAGCAGCTTATTATAATCTTGGCAACGCGTTGGAACAAAAAAATGATCGCGAAGGAGCAATTGCCGCCTATACGCAGTACCTTACTGCCGCACCGCCTTCTCCAGAAACAAAAGCCTTAAGTGAGGCTCTCCAGCAAAAACGCTTT
>CAZUFQ010000821.1:0-1591 GCA_964618735.1 uncultured Enterobacteriaceae bacterium | reverse complement strand
ATGCAACATTGATCCGCATGTCTTTCGGAAGTAACGGTATCCAGCAAAAGCGTTTTCCCACTCCAGCGGCAGGCACGGCGCAAGAGCACTTGCGGCAAGGGGAGACATTGTTGACAAAAAACGATGCGATGGGGGCCATGACCGCTTTTTTCTCTGCGTTAAAACTCAAGCCCAACTATGTCGAGGCGTCCAATAGTTTAGGGTTGGCTTTCCGGGCTGCAGGAAATTTGGAAGAGGCGATCGCAGCCTATAAAAATACGCTGCGGCTCAACATGAAATTCAGCGCCGCTTATCGCAATCTCGGCCAAGCATTTGAAGAGAAAGGGGAGCGTTCCGCAGCGGCGCAAGCGTATGATCGTTATTTGCTGATCGCGCCAGGGGCGTCTGATGTCGTCGAGATTCGCGATAAAATTGCCAAGCTTCGCGGAGGACAGTGAACTACTTTATTTTGTTATAACTTGCCATACGGCTTCTCCTAAATTGAGCTTTCCTTCCTCCTCCACTCCCTCAGTAGTTACTTCCTCTAAGGCCATGCCTAGCACGGCCTCAGCCGTCACAGACGAAGGAATGTCCTGGGCTAGCAGCACAAGGATTTGATCGCCAAGATCAGTTAATACAGGTCGCAAGTCCGAAGCCAAGTCGAACTCTTGCGCCCACTTCGGGATACGTCCGGGATCGTTCAACACGAACCGCTGCACTTGTTTCGCTAACTCAATTTGCGTACGGAATAAGTCCTGCACTATCTCGGGATTTTTTCCTTGCTCTTTGGCAATCGTCCCCACATGCGCAACGACCGCGGCTTCCTGTTTCAGATCTTCAATTGGTAGGGCCGAGCGCCGTTTGTATTCCGCCACCGCTGGCATCAACTCCAACCGCAGATCAAGTAGCGCAAACAGTGCAGTCAAAGAAGACATCGGCGCAGGCGTGGCTTGCCCTAACCAGCGCTGGCGTAATGCAGCGAGAAACCCATCGGTTTCTCGATCGACAAGCCACCGATTGAGCCAGTCTCGCCATGCTCGATCGGGACGACGCACAAGGTAGGCTTTACGGTCTCGCCCAAAGGGAAACAAGGCGGATAGGTTACCGTGTTTAGCAAGAAAGTGCGGAGCCTCAAATGAATCTGTGAGTAGGGCGTCTGCTTGGTGATTTGCGACGAGTGTCGGCAATTCCGTATTGTTCAGAGTTGTTAATATAGTTGAAGAAGAGAAACGTATGCGAGCAACCTGTTCAAGGTGACCACCTGCGTTGACCGCGAGGCGGACGCCGGATTGATTGACTGCCATTGTCGAGGGGAACCGCGTGTGATCCGCCACAAGTACAACCGCGCCAGCAACTGCGTAAGGATGCGTAAATGTCGCAAACAGGAGGCGCTCCGGTCTCATCGTCACGCCGCTCATGGCAACATCAAATTTGTCGGCTTCGAGGTCGCGGCGCAGTTCCGGCCAACGGAAACGGACGATGGCAAGTTGCACGCCCAGATCAGAAGCGAGACGCCGCGCAGCTTCGACCTCAAACCCTGCACACGCCGTATTTAAATTGAAGCTTGCGCATAAATACGTCGAGGGTGGCAGAGAGTTGCAACTCTCTGCAC
>CAZUFQ010000820.1:0-3476 GCA_964618735.1 uncultured Enterobacteriaceae bacterium | reverse complement strand
GAGCCGCTGAAAAGTCTTAACGAGAAAGATGCCGGAACCACAAGCAGGATCGAGTATCTTTAAGTCCCATTCTTCACCGCGCCATGGAAGAACGCCATCCAAAATGAAATCTACAAGGTATCCTGGCGTATAAACTGTACCAGCCTCAGGCTGCTTCACAAAAGTTTCGTAGATACTGCTAATGAATTCTAGAGGAATCGTATCAAAGGAATATTGAGGCCAAAGAGAATACTGCCCAGAACGGATTTCCAATTTTCCTTCGACGAATTCACTGAGCAGAGCTAAATGTTCTGGCTGCACTGCTTCCATTTCGGCGCGCCATTCCTGGTCTCGTTCCCTTTGGTCGGTCCCTTTTCCTGGAAATAAATCCCCGTTGAAGCGCTCGTTAAGGTAGCCAAAGAGATTATACGTATCGGTATGATTCGTGAGGATCTCACCAAGGGTTGAGTAAGACTCGGATAATACCCCACGCTTATATAGGTCAGTAAGACGTGAGGGGCTGAGGGCCGCATAGCCATTAAGGTCACGGCGGTGGAAGAGGAACTGTATAAAAATGACCCGTGCAAGAAGATCATGCACAATATCCAGATCGAGCTTTTCCTCATCATGGAGTTTAGCGCGGACGATCCTCAGATTGTCTAGTAATAGATTGTCAGCACGACATTCACTTGGAAAGCGCTTCTGATACCTTTGGATGAAACGACCACTTGCAAGTTCTAGCCAGTGTAAGGCGTACGATGCTTGGTCGCCTATAGCCTTCAGCTGTTGAGAACCATTTCTAAAGTTGTAGCGCACTTCAGTAATTTCCGAAGGTAAGGTATCGCCGTTTACCTCCCTACTTGGTTGTTCGCAACAAGTAAAAGCTCGTAGCCGATGAGGTTCTAGAGTTAATAGAATTGGAGTGCGACTGAAATTCCATGCGAGACGGTGAAGCACAGCCAAGGTCTCAATAGGCACTGGACGAGGGAACTCGCATACTAATGCTATAGGAGCCTGAGTTTCATCAGCCTGGGGATCAGGAGTAAGAATACCAACCTGCGCATCCCTGGCTCCTGTCAAGGACACCAGAGCGCGCCCTATTTTTTCTTGCGCAAGTGCAGCATTGACAGCAGCACCAGCGCCGGGTGGTTTGAGTATCCACTTTTCCTCTGGCCACCCAAGCTCAATTTTCGTCTGTTCGAAGCTCATTGTAGTTTTGCTTAGAGCGAGATATCAGCCAGCCTTAACGACCAATCTCTTCACCCCTCCATGCTTCTTTTGAGCCACAGCCACTGGCCCCAAGAGAAGTTCTCCCTGCACGTGTTTAAGCCCTAAAAACTTTGCCACACGATCACGCTCCCGTTGCACGTCAATGAGTAACCCAGCTCGCAAGCTCGACTTTGCTGCGATCGGTTGAACTTCCCAGTTTGAGACATCGAGATAAGCAACAGCGCCAGAGTTGATTCCACGTGGTTGACTCAAGAACTGCATGAGCGCCGTTGCTGCCTGCTCTAAATATGAAGGCCGCATTCCGTAAGTATCCTCAAGAGATTGGAGAATAGCCATTAGAAGTAAATCTGCTGTATCGAAACGTCGTGCGCTTCGAGCCCGTGTCGGTCGAGCACTGAATGGAGGCAAGCTGGCCCAGACACGAACACGATGCTTAGGCACGCCGAGAGCGGCACAGACATCTTTTGCTGTTAGTTTGAGCATATTAGGCATAGCGTGGATATTTTAACCCAGAACTGCGTATATTTACGCTCAGTTTATAGCCGCAGTCAATCTCTGCAACTTCCTATGAAGGCAGGATCTCGCAAATATACTCATCGATGGTTTTCCATCAGCCCGCTCCGAGAGAATAAGCGTTTCCAATAAGGCTGGAAGAAACGATTGGTCAATATTGTCAACTATTGCATTGCGCGTCCTCACAAGTATAACCCCACGGAGCCAAGGTTAAACCGTCGAGTCTTTCGTGAGAGCTTTACCCCGGCTCCACATGTACCCTCCAAGGATGCACATCCACACCAACAGAAGAGAATTTGCCGGCATATTGATCGACATTGCCGCCTCGGAAAATCCAGTATACGCGATTGCAATCCCAGCAATCATTGTGGGCAGCCCTCCCAGGATAGCGAGTCCACCGAGCCACTTCGGATATAGGTTGCCCGCCATAAGCAGCCCTCCATACAGCGTTATCGTGAGCCCCGAAGAAAGGCTCAGCATACTGGCTAATCCAACCTCAATTTGCCGAACCGCGAAGGCGGCGTGAAAGGCTCCCTCTTTTTGAGCGGCTGGAGCCGCGGCCCAGACATCAACCAGCATCTTCAACGCCACCCCATCCACTGCTTGCAACACCGTAGCCACAGCTAAATTGACGATCGCGCCTCCAGCTGCGATCCGCGCCCACCCGACGCCGTTTTCGGTCGCTAACTGTTGCACCAAAAACAAAAGTGCAGCCGCCATCAACGCCACTCCCGCAAGCTGCGTCAAATGGCTTGCGACCCACAGATGATCCGCAGCGTATTCAGTGAAGGCGGCAACAGGCTCATTTGGGTCGACCCCCATCGGATGCAAATATGTTCCGATGAGAAGCAAGATGCTCCCAAAGATTGCGCAGAGTGCTCCGGTTCTCTTCTCTTGGCTACTTAACATCCTCTCGCCTCCACAGCCCAGCGACGAATCTCTGTAGCTCTTCTAGCCATGTTTTTATGAAGAATTCCTAGTGTTCGCTCTTGTCGAGAAAAACGATATAGTCAGCAGCGCGCAATGGAAAAAAAGCCCTACGACCCCTATTATCGCAACTTCCCCTCAAGTATCGTGCCGGCAAGGACCCCGTTCACTCGGTCTGGGCGCGCTGATGCCGGGCATGTGTTCATCTACCTAACGAATATGTGGAGGCGTTGGAGTCTGTTGCTAGACGAGACACGCGCACACGGCGTGTACCAAGAAGCCCGCCAATGCGTTCCCCACGGCATTTCGCAATTCTGGCTGCTTGAGAAGCGCTACAGCACTTTCTTGTCACGAGGAACTCCCACTGCGCCCCGGGTCCGTCGCCAGATAAAAACTGCCCACAACACTCTTAGCACAGAGGCGAACCCTCCAGGTCGGTCGGGGCAGCTCCTGGTAGTGTTGCAGGACCCCTCCCCGACTTATGCAGAGCAAGGCGACGTGCTCTCGTATCATTTTGCAGAGGCTGAGGCGATCGCTGCGGCTGAGACATTTACACGCCAGCACCGCCGCCGGGCAATTGTCGCCATGTTATTATGGGACGAGTTGTGGTTATAGAAAATTTTCGTTCTCCGTTTCTCAGCGTCCTAATGAATGTTCTAGTTGCGCTTCTTTTTCAAACAGGGGCTCGGCTGCAAACTGAAGCGGCCGCACCGGCACCAAAAAACCAAGCACAAGCGCGCCGAGTAAACAGCCTAACGCCGCGGTGTAAAACGGCAGCGACCAGTCCCCTGTTCTCGCTACGATAGAACCGGCCACCATCGGGCTAA
>CAZUFQ010000819.1:0-3477 GCA_964618735.1 uncultured Enterobacteriaceae bacterium | reverse complement strand
CGCCGCCACCCGCGGCCCCTCGTTGGCCAGCGCGGCCGAACCCATGAACCGGCCGATTCGTGGGCAACAAGATCTCCAAGGCAAACGCGTCGCCACCGAATTGGTCGGGTATACAAAGCGGTACTTCGCCGAGCGCAACATCAAAGTTGACGTCGAATTCTCTTGGGGCGCCACAGAAGCCAAAGCCGCCGAAGGTTTAGTCGATGCGATCGTTGAAGTGACAGAATCCGGTTCAACTATCCGCGCCCACGGGCTGAAGATCGTGTGGGAGCTGTTCACCTCGAATCCGCAGATCATCGCTAATCGCACGGCCTGGAAAGATCCCGCGCGACGAGAAAAGATCGAGCAAATCTCGCTCTTGTTGAACGGCGCCCTCATGGCTGAGGCAAAAGTCGGCATCAAGATGAACGTTCCCAAAGAGCGTCTCGAGACCATCGTCGGCATGCTGCCTAGTCTTACGGCCCCGACTGTTTCGCCACTGTATAAAAGTGAATGGTTTGCCGTTGAAAGTATCATCAGTGAAGACGTTGTGCGTGAAATGATCCCCCGGCTTATCAAAAACGGCGCAGTAGGCATCATCGAATATCCACTAAACAAAATTGTCGGATAAGGACTAGCTCTTGAGCGGGACATCTAGAGGTCCTGCTTGTACATGCGGCGGGTTTTCCCGCTCAGATATTCTCTGAAGTTGGGCAGTCCCTCGTGACGGGAGCTGCCCACTCCCGCCCACACCTAGAGCAGCTTGCGTTTCCATTGACCATACAAGCAAAACCCTTGGATGCCCGCCCCACGCCTTTGCGGGGGCAGGCTCTGCGCGGGCATGACGGACAATGACCTCTCAGCAACGTCATTCCCACGAAAATCCCCTCGCCCCTTGGGGGAGAGGGCTAGGGTGAGGGGTAAAAGGAACCCTTCGTGCTCTTTTCATATTCAAGGGTGCATCACAGATGCATGAACATTCCCGTGAAAGCGGGAATCCAGTTTGGAGTCAATCCGTTTGCAATTCGCTCTAACAGTGGTTTTCTGCTTCTGTATACTGTCAAGAACTATGTAGTCTGATCATTGTCCACGACTATAGACACGTGTGCGCGTGACACGTTAAGATCCGCGAGATTGAGTACGGCTTACCGTTTTGCTGTAAGGTGCTTGGCCGGCTCTGGGGGAGAGTGATGCCACCGCTCAGTTTCGACTGGGACATCTTTATCAGTTACGCTCACATCGATAACGAGCATTACTCTGATATCCCCCAAGGCTGGATTGACTATCTCGATGAGAGACTAAAGGTCGATTTGGCGTCGGGGCTCGGCAGGCCCCTACGAATCTGGCGTGACCGCAAGCTGACCGGCAGCGATGCCTTCAATGACACGATCAAAGAGCGATTGGCCAAAGCAGCAATCTTCCTGGCAGTACTCTCCCCACGCTACTTGGAATCCCCATCGTGCCGCGTAGAAGTGGAGCACTTCACCCGTTTTGCAAAAGAGCAAGGAGGCATCCAGGTTGGGACCAAGTACCGAGTCTGCAAGGTTGTCAAGACGGATATTCCTCGCGAGGCCCATCCGGCTGAATGGCAAGGCTTACTGGGCCATGAGTTTTACGAGAAGGACTCAACGTCAGGCCGCGTGCGGGAGTTTGATCATCTGTTGATTGGAAATCAACGCGACATACACTATTGGGCGAAATATCTGGACCTTGTCTATGACATTAAAGAAACGCTTCTTTTCTTGCAGGGTAACCCTCACCTCCTGCAGCCACAAGAAACGCCCGGCCAGCCACTATCCACTCCGGCGCCAACAGGCGCGGCGTCTGGCAGTACGATCTACTTAGCAGAAACGACTTCAGACCTCGGCGCCGATCGAGACAATATCAAACGTGAGCTGCAGCAATACGGCCATCAGGTGTTGCCCGACCGAACGCTGCCGATGAATGGCCCGGCGCTGGAGCAGGCCGTGCGCGAGTATCTGCGGCAGGCCACACTCTCGATTCACTTACTCAGCATGCACTACGGCATCATCCCGGAAATGGAGCGCAGCCGTTCCAACGTGCACCTGCAACTCGCTCTCGCCGCAGAGCGCTGTGGCAAGCCCAATTTTTCACGCGTGATCTGGATACCGGTGGGATTACAGTCCACTGATGAGCGGCAACAGGCATTGATTGACACATTGCAACACAGTTCACTCGCTGGCTCGGAATTGCTGCAAACCAAGCTGGAAGATGTAAAAACAATTATCCACGCAAAACTCGCACCTAAACCTTCAACAGTGACTAATGGTCATGAAGAGCAAGGGATGCCGAGTGTCTATTTAATTTGTGATAAACAGGATTACGACGAGACTAGGCCACTGGAAGATTTCCTCAGCGACCAAGGTATTGACGTCTTGTCCTCAGCATTAGAAGGCGATGAGACGCAGTTTGCCCAATATCACAAAGAGAGCTTGCAGTTCTGTGACGCCGTGATGGTATACTATGGCCGCGTAAGTGATACCTGGGCGAAATTAAAGCGCCTCGAATTGCTCAAGCTCGCTGGCGCTGGCCGCGACCGACCCTTGCTCGCCAAAGCGTTCTATCTCAGCGCGCCGACGACCGATCAGAAAGAACGTCTTCGCTATCCTGACACTATGGTGATAAGAAACTACCAAGGCTTGAACACGGAAACACTCGCGCCATTCCTCGCCCGTCTTAAACAAATCCAGAGAGTCTCGTAATGATTGCTGAGAGCGTACAAAAGCTCGCGGACATCGAGCAGCCCGGCAATCCCTTTCCGGGCCTGCGCCCGTTCGAGTTTTACGAAAGTTATCTCTTCTTCGGGCGTGACGGTCAGAGCGAGCAGCTCATCGCCAAACTGAGTAGGACACCCTTCCTCGCCGTCGTCGGCACCTCAGGCAGCGGCAAATCCTCGCTCGTGCGCGCCGGACTGTTGCCAGCCCTCCTGGGCGGATTGATGGCCACGGTCGGCTCCCGTTGGCGCATCGCCATCATGCGTCCCGGCAATGATCCCATTGGCAATTTGGCGGACGCGCTTAACGCGCCAGACGCGTTCGGTTCGCAAAACCACACCCAGACCCCTGAACGGCTCGCGATCACCGAAGCGGTCTTGCGGCGCAGCAGCCTCGGCCTCATGGAAGTTGTACGTCAAGCCAACCTGCCACCTGGAGAGCAACTCCTCGTCCTGGTAGACCAATTCGAGGAATTATTTCGCGCCGAGCAGGACACAAACCACCACGAGACTGAGAATGACAAAGCCGCTTTCGTCAAACTTTTGCTCGCCGCAACCCATCAATCGGAGCTGCCGATCTACGTGGTGCTGACCATGCGTTCGGACTATCTAGGCGATTGCGCCCAGTTCTGGGATCTGCCCGAGGCGATCAACAACGGTCAGTATCTCATCCCACGCCTGACACGCGAACAGCGCCGCGAGGCCATCACTGGTCCTGTCGCCGTTGGTGGCGGAGTAATCGCGCCCGGTCTGGTTAAACCCTT
>CAZUFQ010000818.1:0-3482 GCA_964618735.1 uncultured Enterobacteriaceae bacterium | reverse complement strand
GTCGGCGGTAAAGGGTATCACTGATCGGGAAGAACGGCTGCGCGTGTTTTCAGCAAGCCGCGGCGTGGCTCGTGCGGTCGGGCGCACCTTCGATCAAATCACACGCTTGGACTGCATGACGATTGCCGCTGTGAATGGTTATGCGGTGGGAGGCGGATGGGCGCTCGCCGCCGCCTTCGATTTCATCGTGGCGGTGGATCACGCCGAGTTCTGGGTCCCTGAGGTCGAATTGGGGGTTGCGTTCACAGGTGGACCGGCGCTGGTCATGGCCGCGCGGCTGGGCCCGTGGCGCGCGAAAGAGGCGATGATCCTGTGTCGCCATTTCATGGCGCGCGAACTGTATGAACTGGGGATGGTCCATCGAGTGGTGAAGGACGGCGACCTGACGCCCGCGGTCCACGAGCTGGCCGAAGAATTGATGAGGTTACCACAAAAGGCGGCGACCAAAACCAAGCATTTCGTGGATGGGGTCTTCATCGGGGCGCGATTGTACTAGCCTCAGAATAGTCATGAGAAAACGTGACCAGGATCGACGGCGATTGCGGATTCTGTCATGTCGTTCGACCCCTACACGGAGAGATTGTAAAAGCGAATGGCGTTCTCTCTCAGCACTTTGCGTTGGGCGCCTAGCGGCAGTGGGGCCAGGCGTTCTTTAATCTCTTTGGCGACTCCGAACGAGGAATCAATATGAGGGTGGTCCGACGTCCACACAAAATAATCCGCGCCTAGGTGCGCCACCACTTCGGCAGTCAACGTCTCATCAGGGTCGGCTGACACGAGACATTGGCGATAAAAATACTCACTCGGCTTCAGTTTGAGCTGTTCCGTTTGTCGCTATCCTTCAACCTTTCTATATAGTCATCAGGTGTGAGCAGTGGCAGGTTTGCGATAGTAGGGAAGGGCCGAGCACGGTTTGATTTCCTGCGCGCTGGCATCCTGCGCGTCGCGTGAACAGGTTGTAGGGGAATGCTTGAGGACCCTTGACTCCGCTCCACTAGAAGTAGGGAAGGGTCAGGGGAAAATATGCGTAAATAGCGCTTGACAATACGTAACTCATAAGTTACGTATCTTTTTGTGAAGATGGAGAAGACACTCGTAGCGCTTGCTGATCCAACCCGGCGCGCGTTGCTCCGTCGCTTGGCCGATACGCCGTGCCGGGCTAGTGCGCTCGCGGAAGGGTTTGCGATGAGCCGTCCCGCGATCTGTAAGCATACACGCCTGCTCAAGAAGGCGGGCCTGATACGGGCCAAAAAACAGGGGCGCGAACAGATCTACGAGCTGGCCCCAAAGGGGGCCCAGGCAATCACGGAGCTCATTGAACACCTCCAAGAAGTCGGACGATTCTGGGATCTCGCCCTTGACGCCTTCAAACGTCACCTAAAAGAGAAAGGAGAGAACGAATGACGATTCGCAAGTCGATCAAAGTGGAGCGCTCGCCTGAGATTTCCTTCAGGGTCTTCTGTGAAGAGATCGGCCAATGGTGGCCGAAGGGGCCTTCTTTCGGCGGCAAGCAGCTGGCGGATCTACGCATTGAAGGACGAGTCGGCGGACGCTTCTACGAATGCTACATCGATGGCACAGAATACGACATCGGGCAGGTGACCGCGTATCAACCGCCGACCCTTGTGGCCTTCACCTGGCGCGCGCCGAGTTGGGACGGAACGACGCAGGTTGAAGTGCGTTTCCTCGCTGACGGCAGCGGGACTCGCGTGGAGCTCGAGCACAGCGGCTGGGAGCACGATGCGAAGATGCGCGACTCGCGAAAGGGTTATGAAGGCGGCTGGGACCGCATGCTCGGATATTATCAATCTCACGTCAGTGCGGCCGCATGAACGCTCAGAAAATGCTCGCGAAGACAAGCTGCAGGGGGAATGTATGAAACTCTATGTGCTGCCGCCATCGCCGCGCGCGCTCAAGGTAATTGCTCTCAAAAATCACCTTGATTTAAATTGTGAGATTCATCTCGTTGACCTCGGAAAAGGCGATCAGCTCTCGCCCGAGTACATAGCGATGAATCCCAATAAGAAGATGCCAGTGCTCGAAGACAACGGGTTCGTACTGTGGGAGTCGAATGCGATCCTGTTTTATCTCGCCGCGAAGAAGCCTGAGAGCGGGTTGTGGCCGTCGGATGTCCAGCGGCAGGCAGACGTTCTGCGCTGGCTGGCCTGGGAAAGCGCGCACTGGGACGCTGAAGCGTGTGGCGCTGTCGGCTACGAGAAAGTGTCGAAGACGGTGCTCGGACTGGGCGCGGCGGACCCGGTCTTTGTCGCGCGCGGAGAGCAGAACTTTACGCGATTCGCAACAGTGCTGAACGAATCGCTGAAAGGCCGTACCTGGCTAGCGGGCCACGATCTTACCATAGCGGATTTCTCAGTCGGCGTGTGGACGCCCAGTGCGCAACTACTTGGGCTGCCGATCGCAAAGTATCCCGAGATTCTGCGCTGGTACGATGGGCTCGCCGCGCTGCCGGCCTGGCAGGCGTCATTAGTGCGGCCGTCCATCTAACTCGCAGCCCATTGTATGGACTATGCGTACAGAGTGTTTACTGAACCTTTTAGGGTTACAAAAACACACCGCAACTGCGGTCAAACAGTAACGACCGTCGCAAAGGAGGTCAGCGATGAAACTGTATTATTTCCCGTCACCCAATCCGCAGAAAGTCCAGTTCGCGTTATTGGAGCTAGGACTCGAGTGCGAGATTGTTCCTGTCGATTTGGTCAAGGGCGAACATCGCAAGCCCGAGTTCCTGGCGCTCAACCCCAACGGTCGTGTTCCCGTGCTCACTGATGGCGCGCTGACGCTCTGGGAATCGCACGCGATCCTGGCCTACCTCGGTGAGAAGACCGGCAAGCTGTGGCCCACCTCCGCCGCAGGGCGGGCGGATGCGCTTCGTTGGCTCTTCTTTCTGGCGCAGCACATCTCGCCCCCTGCGACCGAGCTGGCGTTCAACCGCATCGCCGTCAAGCTGCGTGGGCTGCCCGGCGACGAAGACGCAATCGCACGCGGCGAAAAGGCGCTGCCCAACGTGATCCAAATCCTCGAAGATCAGCTCGCGCATAGGAAGTGGCTCCTCGGCGACGACTTCACCCTGGTCGAATGCGACTATGGTCCGGTGCTGAACGTGATCGAGAAGGCGGGCTTCAGCTTTGACGCATTCCCAAAGGTGCGCGTATATCTGGATACGATCCGTTCGCGTCCGGCCTGGAAGGAAACCCCTAAGCTGCCGGGGTTGTAGAGATAAGGAAAGCAACGGGCGCGATTTCACGCCCACTCATACGGATGACAGTTCGATTGGCCGCATAGTTCGGCGGCTTGAAGGTTGCTGCTTCCATACGACGCGAGCGATAGGCCGGCTAGTATGAGCATAGCTGAAGAAAAGGACACTTGAAGGAAGGAGACAAGAGCGATGACGAAGCACATGACCGGAACACGTAAAGAATGGCTTGCGGCACGCCTGGAGCTGCTCGCGGCGGAGAAGGAGC
>CAZUFQ010000817.1:3032-3493 GCA_964618735.1 uncultured Enterobacteriaceae bacterium | reverse complement strand
ATCTAACAGACGAAGCTGTTCGGATGAAGGGGCAAGAGGGCTCTGTCTGGCGAGAAGCGTCAGAGGCATAGTGCTTCAGCAGCATCCACCGTCTGGTGAGCAGGACACGCTCTCTCCGCTAACCGGCTGTCCGGCCCTGTTGAGACAGACGAAGTGAGGTGCGTAGGACTCGGTTTCGAGGACCTGCAACGTTTTGGAGCAAATCTCCAATGGGGTTCCGCGAGAATAGACATGATAGTCATCGTCTGCCACTTCCAGGAAGGGACCGGCCAACAGGGCGAAATGTCCCATCCAGACGCAGGGTTTCTCCGCAGGAAAGACGGCGGACCAGCGCGCATCGTCGCGATTAAACCCGAGCGGATCAATCGAGAGCACAAAAACCGGGGCCAAGAATTAACGTCTCAAACACAAACCAATGGTAAATTTGAAGGGTTTGGGAAGGCCCCGACGGTACGTACAGC
>CAZUFQ010000817.1:0-3022 GCA_964618735.1 uncultured Enterobacteriaceae bacterium | reverse complement strand
GCCAACGATGAGAGGCTCAAAAAGACAGCACTGTCAGATTTGATCGGTTTTGGAATGCCCCGATGGTAGGTCATGCCTCGCTCATCTACGACGCGGCTGAAGGGCCCACAGAGGGTCGCATATTGAACGGCTGAGTTCGTCGTCTGTTCGAATAACTTATAGCCTGTGAGTGTGATGGAGAAGAACTGAATGCCGTCTATGATTCGCCAGGGCGAACTCTTAATCACATGGATGCCAAGAAATCCTGCTTCGACCATGCCGGCCATATACTCCGATAGCGTGAGGGCGCCGGAGAGGCAGTCACCCCATTTCCCAGAATCGTGCACCAGGTATTGCGGTACGGTCTGGTCCGTCGCAATATCGGAGATGGTAAACCGCCCCCCCGGTTTAGTCACACGGAACATTTCGGCGAATACCCTGCGTTTATCCGGTGCCAGGTTGATGACACAGTTCGAGATAATAAGGTCGATTGTGTTGTCTTGCACAGGCAGCGCATCAGCCAGACCTTTTCTGAACTCGACGTTCAACGAGGCATAACCGAGATTCGCTGTCACCGATGGCGCATTCCTGCGCGCGATATCCAGCATGGCGTCTGTCATGTCGATTCCGATGACCTGTCCGGATGGCCCGACGAGCCGGGCGGCTTCGAAGCAGTCAATCCCACCGCCGGAGCCGATGTCCAGGACCGTTTCACCAGCACTGACAGTCTTGAGCCCGGCCGGTGTCCCGCAGCCATAGGAAACCTTGAGCACTTCTTCGGGAATGAACGACCTCAGGCTGGTCATGTCGTAGCTGGTAGGACAGCAAATCTGTTCGCCCGTTTTGACAGCCTTTGCGTAGCGATCACTCACTTTCTGGGCAATGTCTTCGATTGGCATGGCCTCTTCAGAGCCGGGTGAATTACCCATCTGTCCATGTAAAAAGACAACGAGGCGCGCGTCAACAGCACATCGGGACTGACGGAGCAACCGGAGGCATCTGGTTGCTCCGTCCGCTGGGCATTCTTCGTTCTACCGCATTGAGGCCATGGGTCTTTCGACGATATCGCCCTTCATCGGGCCTAATGCACTAAGCAATTCATTCTTCTCGCGTTCCGGAACCTTGAATTTATTCAACGTGGCGAGTAGGTCACCGACCAACGCATCGAAATCAGCGTTCGACACGCCCATGCCGGCGTGGGTGGCCTTCATGCTACGTCCTGTATAGGTGCACGGGCCGCCTGAAGCCTGGCAAATCTGTTCTACTAACAGCGTTTTCAAACGGGGAATATCGGTCGCCGCAAACCTGGCGTTGATGCGAGGGTCGGCGGCGACCCGTCCGACAAAATCATCGACCACCGCGGTGATCGCCGGCTTCCCGCCGAGCCGCTCATACAGTGACTTGTCGGCGGTAGTGTGGCCGACAGACTCCATGGTGTTACAGCCGCCCAGACTGAGCAGTAGCCCGCTCAAGACTGCATAGTATGCAATACTCCTCTTCATGGCTCTCCTCCTCTCGGTTAATGGAATTGGTGCGCGATTTTTTTGTGCGCACGGCCTGCTCTTCTTTTACGAGAAGGGAGGAAGAACGGATGGTTGAGAGATCTGTGGCTAGTGTGAGAGAGAAAAAATCGGAGACTCGAACAGAAAAATCTTCAATTAATAGATCCAAATGTGATTCACGTGCGTAGCAGCCTTTCGGTCAAGCCGGTTCGTCTCTCTTATCGCAGGGGTCGGTTGATCAGCTTACTTCTCCATACCCACGTATAGACTGCCAGGTTCAGCACAAGCACGAATGCGCCAAGCGCAAGCTGGATGCCAGGGTTAAGAGCCTCAGGGTACAGAATGGGAAGGATCCAGCTAGAGACAAAGTCGCTCTCGTAACCGGCTTCGCCAGCACGCAGCCGTAGTTGGTTCTCCAGGGGGGTGAGCGGGCAAACTGCACCGGTGAATTCAACGATGCAAGCCCAGAGGAGAGCCGGCCCATGGATCCACATGATACGAGGCCATTTCACAGTCAACAACCCGCCAAACAGGACGAAGAGCACGAACGTGAAATGAAGCAGCACGACCAGGTTGGCGAGCAGGGAATACCACATGTATTCAGAACAGCCTGGGGTCTCCTCCGGACTCTGTTGGAGCCGGGTAGGTGATGCGATGATGTGCCGTGACTGCAAATGGCGTCATCCGGTGTTCATCTGCCTTGGTCTCCGACATGATATGCCGCACCTTCCATTTCTTGGTGAGGAGTGCATCCGCAATCAACGATCGGTGACAACGCCAAGGCACCGCCTCAGCGCACATGATCGCGGTCTTCATCTCCGTGCTAACAGAGATCAGCTCCTCTAACGCTGTCCAAAACGCTTCCGTCTGCATGTAGTCCGCATAACCACGAAAGCTCGCGTTCTTCCAACCGTTGTTCGAAGACATGTTCCCGGCCTTCCGCAAGCCGCCAAGCTGAGGCATGTGAATATACTTCAGATTCGCTTTGCGCAGGCTCCTCGCCAGCGCTTCCGTGTTGAAGTGCGGATTGTGGCGCGAACGAGGAATCGTCCGCACGTCGACGAGTCGCTGGATCGCATGAGCCTTAAGTAAGCCGATGAATTCTTCGATCGTTCTTGTCGAATGACCGATTGTCCAAAGCATTGGCGGCGGCATGCGCCAGTCTGGCATAGGTAGACCGGGATGACTATGGGGGAGATCGAGTGGTCACTCCGGGGGCAATTTGGCTGGATCGACTTCAAAAAGCCTAAGGCGGCCGTTGGCTATGTGTTCCGTCTTGTAAAGGCGATCGCCCAGTTGCATGCTGCCGACCAAAAGATTTCCGCTGGCCATAAAGGTGAAGTCTCCCCGTGATGGGGGTTTGAACGTTCCCCGAATGATAGCGGTATCGTTGATGCGCGAGACCGTCGAGATGATATCCAGCTCATGGCGGGCCCCATCAAAGAACTCGACTGTGATTCGCGGGTGTGGTCTTGCCGTCGCGTCCTTTAGCACCTGGAGCAGCTGTAGGGCGAGTACGATGTCTCGCTCGCGGAGCACCC
>CAZUFQ010000816.1:0-3501 GCA_964618735.1 uncultured Enterobacteriaceae bacterium | reverse complement strand
ACGCCCCCTGCTGAATCTCCCCCGCTGGAGTGGTGTCATACCCTGCTAACACGTGCCCGAAGTCGTGAAACACTAACCGGAGAGGTATCGCTCCAGCTTCTCCCGGAAAACTGAACTGTCGGCGCGTGCAATGTTCCCAAAAGACGCGCCCCAACGCGCCCTGCGGCAGCAAGCCGAGTTGACGAAATCGCCATGCCAACTCCGGATCTTCACCGCCTTTCTTAAAGAAGAGCGGCCCCACAAGCTTTGTCACTCCGGCGACTCCTTCTTCACGGTAGACAGGTTCCACCACGTTGCCCATAAGGCGTCGGGTCATGTCGAACCGCGCCAGGAGTTGATGTCCACTTGCCGCTTCGTGGAGCACCCGGAGACCTCGCTCATTGACCGAAAGCTCACGTGCGAAAGATTCTAGGGCCTGCCGCTGACGGGAAGTCATTTCACCTTCCACCATTGCCATGACCATCGCCATTTGCAGCAACCGTTTACGATGGTGCGGGTTGGTGATGGCTTGAGCAACCTGGGACGCGTTAACGGGTGACCATACCATTGCCTTATCGCCTTGGTGCAGTAAGCTCACTATCTGCAAAAACTGTTGCTCACGTACAGTGAGGGCTTCTGGATTAGCCGCAACCGTAGTAAGGGATCGCAGCACCAAAGGCAATTCTTGAGAGGAAAAGACAGTAATATCCATAATAGCCTCCTTACAATCTTCAAGCGAACCTGCAAGATTAATTATGTCAAGTTGTTCGACTGCGCGTTAGAATCCTACGTTTCCCGGTTGACGCACGCCACGTTATTGTTTTTGAAAAATTCACCACTCGCCTTGAGACCATCTTAGATTTCGTTTGTCATGATAATCTCACCAAAAGCGCGGCGCTACCAAGAGAACACTACCAGGAATCCATGCCCATCAACTGCCGCCTCCGATTCATACGTGTTGATAAAATTGAGCGCGCGTTGGGGCAAGAGGATTGGAGCATACGCGTTAGTCTGGAGATCATACATGGATATGCCATACAAGATCCGCCCTGCGTCTGCTGTTGTGGCCGTACCCCGATAAGCGCTGGAGTTGAGACCGGGAGCCTTCTCATAGGGGGTTCCCATCGCGAGGACCATATCCCCATCGCTGTTGAAGTCAGCGTAGACATCGTGGGCGTGTGCGGCGTTCCATGGGGCAAGCAGCATCCCTGTAACGAGGCTGGTGGCGACGATTCCTTTGCTGAGATTCTTGAATTGATTGCTACGCTGCCTCATGTGTTCCCAAAATGTGCGATGGTTTTTCATGGTCATTCTCCTTATTGGTTTGCATCGTTTCGTGCCTGCTTTTCCTTGCACTAAAGAGGCGTAAAGACGGCATTAACGAGGGGTTAAGAGGGAATTAACGAATGACGCCTAAGGAAAAGCGCACACCGAAGAGGAAAACCAAGCGACGAGGATGGGTTCACATAAACAGCAAGGCGTGTGGTTCACATCTGTTCAAGAGAAAATCTGACTGCATAGCCTCGGGAACGAGCACTGGTGGAAGGTTAGGGGCACATCGCATCAAAAAAAGGCTGGCCAAGCGCAAACCCTGGGAAAAGCTTGCGCTCTCAGCGTCAATTAGCGCCCGCCACCTACTTACTAATTCAGACTGCTGTGAGACTCATAGCTACGCGGCGTCGCGGGCGGCTTGCGCGCCAAGAAGCTCGAACCCAATCCAACTGTAGCCTAGGGCAACCAACCCCAGAAATAACAGTGCGACGACGTGTCGTCCCTGCCCAATAACGCTCACGACCCCTGAGCCAACTACTGCCCCAATGATAGCCAGCCAAAAGAACCGCGTCGGTGTTGCCGATATCAGTCCCGCTTTCCACAGCCCCATTGTGTACACCACTCCCCCAACCAAGAAGGGAATCATCAAGGGAACAAGGAACGCAATCCCTTCCGTCTGTAATAGGACCATAGGTGCTTGGACGGCTTCTTTGGCGATTCCCTCGGCCGTCATGTAGTACGCTATGAGATGGAAAAAGGCGTCCGCGCACATCCCCATAACCCCAATCAACACGAGGCTTTCCCCGACCAACGTGAATGTCGATCGTCGAGAGCCTTGTACAGGGGCAAGTCCAAGTACAGCCGGCACAAAAGCAACACAGGAAATCAGTTGCACGAGTACAGACCACCAGACTGCGGCGTGATTGGCGCGCACCGCGTCGAGGATATGACTAGCGTCATTCGTGCCGGCATCTGGCATGAGAAACCACGCCAACCAAAATGTGACGGCGCCGAGCACCAGTGCGAAAGCCGAAAAACGCGTACATGTCATAGACTGACTCTTTTCTTTCGTAATTTTGTATTTTACCCGACATCAGCTTAGGCGCAGCGCCTCGACACAGATTAATCCGCGCTGTAACCCCGTGCGTCCATACATGCACTCAATGCATGCTGATATTCTTGTTGCTGTTGCGCGGCTTGTTGTTGATCTCGCTTCCGATAGAGCCCGTTCAGGCTTCGACAAGTTCAGTACGAATGGGTTTGTTTCTCCACGCATATTTCCATTCGCCTTGAGCCTGTCGCAGGGCGCACGTTCAATACTTCGCTTCTCAGCATGACACCTCTTGAATCACCCAACAAAGTTCTGGTCCACTCACTTTGGTGGACTTATAACGATATAAGTCACCTTGCCGTTTTGATAGGAAGGCTGGTACCATGTGGACCCGCACTGATAATAGCTCATGCCGTTGATCACCAACGTACTACATGACGCTTTTTGAGCGCTAAAGGCGGTGGCGGTCAAAGTAGACCCGATCGCCATCCCAGTGACGACTCCCCCAGCCGGGTAAGCGGGATAGCCTCCATAATAACCCCCATAGTAACCTCCGCCATTCTCCCCGTAGTCTTGCCAGTCTTCACGTGACTCGGTGCGGTACCCTTGCCGATCTTCGCGGTCCTGGTTGGCGTGGCTTTGCCAGTCTTCACGATTGGCGGCATCGCCGGCCTGTTGCTGAGCTTGGAGGTCTTTCGCTGTGTTCTGACGACTTGTTTGACTGGCGGCATCACCCGTCTGCTGTCGGGTCTGCATCTGCTGCGCCGTATTCCGACGACTCGCTTGGTTCGCCGCATCGCTCGTCTGTTGCCAGGACTGGAGTTGTTGGGCCGAGGATTGCCCGTTCCCTTGCAGTTGGGATCGATTGGCTTGCCAACCCCCATTGCTGGCCGCGCCACTGCGGAAGAAGCCTCCGCTCCCACCACCAGGACGACCTCCGCTGAAACTGCGGCCGCCTCCACCTCGCAGTTGCGCTTCGACTTCCGCTGTCATGTAGACGCCCATTATTAACAGCGCCATCCCTACGGTGCGATGTATCCCTATTCTCGTTAACATAGTTGTGCTCCTTTCTATTGTTTTTGTGTATCGACCCATAGAATTTATGAGAAAAGTATCGCCTTACTGGCTTGTCCTGGCTTGCTTCACCTTCTCTTGCGAAATCCAACCTTGTTTGGCGAAATACTGCGACAGATAGGCGA
>CAZUFQ010000815.1:0-3504 GCA_964618735.1 uncultured Enterobacteriaceae bacterium | reverse complement strand
GGACCTGTTCCTTCAGCTTTTAGAAAGCAGACAATAAGACTTTGCTTAATAAATATAGAAGTTACGCAGTTAACCTGAGCGAGTACCGAGGATGAGTCAAATACGACCGGACGGCATCTCTGATGATGGCGGTCTTCGCTTCAAACCAGGTCAGGCCCGTGTGATAACAATGACTCTCCAGGCGCAAGAATGCGCGCAAACACAGATTGATATGATTGCGCCACGCGCGGCCCGAACGCACCTGCGCTCGTTCGATCAAACAATACTGTTTCACCCCACGATGATAGTTTTCAATCGTCCAGGCAAAGTTCGCCCACTTCACCCGTTCCAAGCTATCCATGTCTCTTTTGTTTGTGGCCCAGTATTCAATGTCACTGTCTGGAGCGACAATCTTGAACACGCGAATCAGCCCATAGCCTTCCAGCCAAACGATTCGCCCCGCTTCCCCTATTTCTACGGCGCTCATGGGACGCAAGCCTTGGCGGTCGGGGTTGACGTGACGATTAGCTTTGAGGCGGGTCAGCCACAGCCAGTGAAAGGAGCGGAGCACCTTCAAGTTCTCCAGCCCTGCATACCAACTGTCAAACACGACACAAGCAGGCTGAAATCCACGGGCGTGAGCGATGAGCAACATTTGCTGAAAGTGCTCGTTCTTAGGCAAGCCGTCTTTGGCTTTCTCAAAAACCCGATAGTCACAAGGGACGTGCCGGTCTCCTTCAGTCCACAGCAGGGTCAGCAGATTGATCCCGCGCACCACCGCATGATGTTTGCCCGACCAATGGCGCGTCACCAACTCCCTGTGTTTGGCATAGGGTTTGTCCAAGGTCGAATCGTCCAAGACCAGAATCCCGCAGTCCAAGCCTACCTGTGTCCTCGCCTCGTGCCACAGCGTCTCAGGATCGGGCTCCAAGCGCTGGAGCAAGCGGGTGAAGGCGTCATGGGCCGGTGGCTGGTCCTGCTCCGGGTGAACCCGAGCCGCCTCGGTCGCACTAACCTGGCGGGGCGTAGCGATCAGGAAGTTAATATAGTCTTCATCTTTGCATTTAGGCGGATTCATAGCCCCATTTTACTCGGCTTTTTCCAACTGCGTAACTTCTAAACTTGACGAAACTATGGAGACGCTTGCAAATGCGGCGTCTTCAGCAAATCGGAGGACCAACACGATGTGTGCAGCAATATCACCAGCGCAGCCGATGAGCATTCCAACTCCCACCGAGCTTGGGTTCGACCCAGTGGAACTGCGCCAAAAGTATGTTCAGGAGCGCAACAAGCGTTTACGCGCTGACGCGAACAACCAGTATCAGGAAATCACGGGCAAGTTTGCGCACTATAACGATGACCCATATGTAGAACCAGGCTTTACGCGCCCCGCACTACAAGAAGAGCTTGACGTCGTCATCGTCGGCGGCGGCTTTGGGGGATTGCTGGCAGCGGCTCGTTTACAGAAGGTCGGCATCACCAACATTCGCGTCATCGAAAAGGCTGGGGATTTTGGCGGGACTTGGTACTGGAACCGCTATCCTGGAGCACAGTGTGATATTGAATCGTACGTCTATCTGCCACTGCTCGAAGAGACCGGCTATATCCCCAAGGAAAAGTATTCCTTCGCACCGGAGATTTTTGAGCACGCCCAGCGGATCGGCAAGCACTTCAACCTCTACGAAAAGGCCTGCTTCCAGACGCAGATTTCAGAAGCCCGCTGGCACGAGGACACAGGGCGCTGGACGGTCACGACGGATCGGGGCGATGTGTTCACCGCCCGCTTTGTCATCATGTCGAGTGGCCCGCTGAATCGGCCGAAACTGCCTGCGATCCCTGGCATCGAGAACTTCAAGGGGCATACCTTCCACACCAGCCGGTGGGACTACCACTACACGGGCGGTGATACGACCGGTGGCATGACCAAACTGAGTGATAAGCGTGTCGCTATCATCGGCACGGGAGCGACGGCAATTCAGTCGGCGCCGCGTGTGGCAAAATATGCCAAGCAGCTCTATGTGTTCCAGCGGACGCCGTCTTCGGTGGACGAACGGGGGAACAAGCCGACCGATCCCGACTGGGTCAAGACGCTCAAGCCGGGCTGGCAGGACTACCGGAACACCAACTTCTGTTCCATCTTGTCTGGGCTCCCCGTCGAGGAAGACCTGGTGGGCGACAAATGGACCAGCCTGTTCAAGATGCTCTCCAAGCTGATGTCTGGCAAGGAGCAGTCGGAACTGTCCAACGAAGCGATGGCGGCCCTATCGGAAATCGCGGACTTCCAGAAGATGAATGAAATTCGCACGCGCGCAGCCTCGATTGTGCAAGACCCCAAAACGGCCGAAGCGCTCAAACCGTGGTTTGGGCAGTGGTGTAAACGCCCCACCTTCAACGATGAATATTTACCGGCGTTCAATCAGCCCAACGTGAACCTGGTGGATACCAAGGGCAAAGGTGTCGATCGCGTCACCGAGAACGCGGTGGTCATAGAGGGTGTTGCGTATGAAGTGGACTGCATCATCTATGCGACGGGTTTCGAGGTCGGGACCGCCTACACGCGGCGCTCGGAGTGCGAAGTTTACGGTCGCAATGGTGTATCCCTCACCGAGTACTGGGCGAAAGGAATGAAGACGTACCATGGGTTCTTGAGCCACGGATTCCCGAACCTCTTCCACATGGGGCTTACGCAGACTGGCCTGGCGCCAAACTTCACCTATATGCTGAATGGGCAAGCCCACCATATTGCCTATATTGTCACGCAGATGAGTGCACGCGCGGCAAAGGCTGTAGAGCCCACCCCTGAGGTGGAGGCTGATTGGGTTAAGCTCGTGACCGGGCCGACTCCCATGGCTGCCTATCTGGACGTCTGTACGCCGGGGTATTACAACGGCGAAGGCAAGAATGACGGACCAGGTTTCTTGCAGCAATATCCTGACGGCGCGGTGAAGTTCTACAACATGCTCGCGCAGTGGCGTGAAGCGGGGCAAATGGAAGGGCTCATCGTCGAGTAGATCTAAGCGAGCGGTGAGGGACCCCAGTCTGATTGGCTCTGGTGCAAATAATTTCGTGCATACCAAATCTTTTGCATGAAATCTTTTGACTCGATACCTCGTGCGTCATAAATTGTTCGAGTCGCATTGGCGCCAGGGCCCCCTCGTGCGTCTCCGGTTTGCGGATGGCGCCAGAACTAAGGGGACGGGGGTTTGCCATGGAAGCGGATCATTGCTGCGCCCATGAATTCATGGCATTATCCTGTCATTCTTGGAACTTGTAGCGGAGAACATTTCAACAGCAATGAGCTCATCAAACGCATCGAAATTCGAGCCCGCACGCCGCATCCAGTTCGCGTTCACGGAGGAGCAAGAACAGTTCCGTGCGGCGATTCGGCGATTTTTGCAGGAGAAATCACCCTCGACCGAAGTCCGGCGCCTTATGGATACTGCCGAGGGGTTTGCTCCCGAAATCTGGCCCCATCTTAGCGACCAACTCGCCTTGCCTGGGTTCCACGTCCAGGAGCAGTACCGG
>CAZUFQ010000814.1:0-3504 GCA_964618735.1 uncultured Enterobacteriaceae bacterium | reverse complement strand
GCGGGAACAGGATGTGCGGCTTTCGTTTTAGACCTCTTCTTTGTCCCCATGGCCTAACCCTTCAATTTAGTTGAGGACCCGCCGCTGCACCCTGGGCCGCGCTATCGGCTGCCGGTCTTCCTCACGCTGTGTTCCGCCCTCGGGCCGCTTACCCTCGGCATCGCGCGGGGGGCGATTGACTGCTTTGCCGAGCTCATGGCGACGAAGGTCGATCGCGTTACAGGCACGGCGCTGCGCGAGCGCCTGACCGTGCAGGAGCGCGTGGCCAAGGCCGAGGCAGCGGTGCGTTCGGCTCGGGCATTTCTCTACGAGATGGTGCACGAGGTGTGGGATACGGTCGAGCAGGGCGCGTCGCTGACTGAGCAGCAGCTCGCGCTCTTCTCCTTGGCCAACATGCATGCCGTGGCCGCGGGTGCCCAAGCGGTCGATCTGGTCTATCACGCGGCCGGCACGAGCGCGATTTTCACTACGAACTTGCTCGAGCGCTTCTTCCGGGACATCCATGTTGCTACCCAGCACCGCTGCGCGTCCCCCGAAGAGCTGTATCAGGCGGGCCGAGTGCTGCTCGGCCTGCCGCCTAGTGGCTTGATGGCGCTGGGGCAGGCAAGGACAGGAGGATAGGCAAAAGCGAAGACTTACCCACTACCCCGATGTTACGCGGCCTAACAAACGCCCTGCAGCGGACGCGACCCCTGTTGCGGATGCTGCTAAACCTGAATGGCAGCGGTTGGGGACCTTGCCGCTGAGGCGGGGCGTTAAACTCTGAAGAATTGTCTAAAAAAAGGGGAACTTCACTGTCCGAAAAGGTAACAGGAAAGGCGGCAAGACCGTCTACTTCTTCGCTTCGGAGCCGCCTCACTCGCTCGTTTGCTGCTTCCCATTCGCTCCACGCCTGCCGCAACGCAGCAATCAGCGCGGAAGGCAGCTTCTGCTCACGGCAATACTGCTCTAGCCCCTCGATACCGCGCCACCCAGGCCACGCTAGGTCTTCACGAACGAGCTGCGCCAGTTCTCCAACATCGTCCTTACGCTTCTCTTGAAAGGCCAACCACACCGAAAACGTCCAAGATGGGCGGATTTGAGGAGGGTCGTGCTTGGGCATAATCCTTTCTACTACCTCTTAGAGGTGCGGCTTTTCGCCGAGCTTGTGAACGCTCTCGATGTAAAATAGTGGGAGACTGCAGACTATCAGTGCTGCTTAGATTTGAGTTCCAATAACCCGCATGGAATCAGGGTCTCCAGAATTCTTCGCTATGAATTCCTGAAATGTAAGAGGAATAAACTTTAGCCTACCTCGTTCTGCTAGGCTCCTTGAGAAAACTTGTTTGTATCTGGGTTGAAAACTCTCGTGGGGATCTGGATTGACCACAACGACTCGGTTGAGTGCGGAGTTTTTCTTCAGTCCTAGCGTCAGTAGATACTGAAAAAATGTGTCCGTCGGCGGCAACGAATAGCCAATGACAACAAGCTGTGAGGCTTCTTCGATTGCTTTGACTGCTGACTTCCATACTTGGACGATAGGTGTTTTCCCTACTGCCTTCGACCAGGTTGGCGGTATGAGAAAGGGCTTTAACTGATCAGGCGTCCTGCAGTTACCGCATACGGATTTTTTCAGCACTGCCTCCACCAACGAGAAAGGCACCTTGAGAGGCCCAGGGGTGGTGAAGTCAGGCTCCTCAGAAGGTGTAAGGAGTCGTGCAGAGAAGGCAGAGAAGGCGGGTGTGATTTCTGTCAAAACATCTTGACAAGCGTCGTTTGGACATCTCCCCCAATTGACCGATCCATGTAGTTTCAGTAGAGCAAACTCTCCCCCTTTTGGCTCAGACCGCAGACAGTAGTGAGGGCGCTGGCTCGTCTGGCGCATTGCGTGGTCGAGCATGACGTCGTAGTTGAACGTGATGATAACGTCACTTTCAAGAGACTGACAATTTTTACCAAGTAGTTTTGCTCTGTTCTCATTATTCGTTCTCAGATTGACGGCAAAATCAGTATAAGTCTGATCGGCTGCATACTCTCCACTTCTTTTATCTATATTCAGTTCACATTGATCAAGTGTTTCGGCAATCACATCAAGAAGGGCGTCGAATATTTCTATTTCTTTTGGGAAATTAAGTTGCTTTCCCATATCAGCAAGGGAGAAAAGATGTTCAAGATTATCTAGGTCGAAATCTACGTAATAAGAGGAGGCTCGTAGGCTATCGATCCATTGAAAAACTTCCTTGAAGGACTTCTCAGAGACTGGTTTTTGCTTCCCTTCCAACAAAAGCCGGGCCTTCACTAAAAAATCCCGCAACAAAGGAGCCCCGGTATGAAAAGATGCCCCCGCCCCTAAGATGTACACTGTCCGCCCTGTAATCTGGGCCAAGATGACTACCTCCCTCCCCGATGAAAGCATCGAGTCATAGAAATCAAACTTACAGCAGGGCTCCTGTTTTTAAGCTTCACCCTTCTATAGCCAAGAAGTGATAAGGCTAGTGTTTCTCTTCCTTGTGTTTGTGGTAACTCTTCATCCGGCTTTCGCGGTAGGCATCGGGGTTGCGCCAGTAGCTTGCCTTGCGGGCACACGCCATAGAGCAATATTGCTTATTTTTCCTGCCAACAAAATGTTTACCACATTGTGAGCATGCTTTGTCTTCTAGCGTGACTTTTCGCGTCACGGTGAACGTTTGAACCTGAATCTGTGGGTCCTTCTTCTTCATGCCGTCAGGATAAGACCACGGCCTAGAGATGTCAAGAATTATACTTATAACACTTGACATAATGTAGAGAAAGTTATATATAATATACATACAGAAAACAAAAGGAGGATCTCTAATGCTCGCAACTCACATCTTGGCCCAAGTCGAACCGCAACGGCTCTTGAAGGCAACCGAAGGAATCGTGAACGGTGCGTTCAGCATCACTATCACTCGCAGTGAAAAGGACAGTCTCGAAGGGTTTGTGAAGAATGGGGACGGTATTGAATATGCTGTTGCCATCACGCCGGCGCGCACCTTCTGCAGCTGCAAAGACTCAATGTTCCGCCACAGCGTTTGTAAACACAGCGTGGCGCTCGTGTTGCTTGCGATCCGCAACCAACATCCAGAGAGAAAGGAGGAGACGGCGCCGAACCTGAAACTCGGCAAGATGCGCCGCAACTGGCAAGCGGCGGCATAGGAAGAGAAGGCTTGCCAGAGTGTCCGCTCTGGCAAGCCTCGCAGTTGGTTACGAGACGTCACACTCAACCCATAACCGCCGTCTAGCCTACCTCTCACGGCGCCGGACGGCAAGGAGGAACAGAGCAGATGGAGCCGAAACCGAACACGAAAGAAGACAAACTGTTTCAAGCGCTACACTTAGCGTTGCACCAACTATAGAAACGCTACAGCAAGATGTGGGGTGGCAGATGGACAGGAAAGCACGGCTTGCAGTTCCCTCGCCCCTTGGGGGAGAGGGCTAGGGTGAGGGGAAACCCCGCTTTCGGCACCCTCTCCTGTCTCCTCTCCCCTCAAGGGAGAGGAGAAC
>CAZUFQ010000813.1:0-3515 GCA_964618735.1 uncultured Enterobacteriaceae bacterium | reverse complement strand
TTCTCAGCTTGCACTATGACAGCCAACATTCCCAGGAGAAGCGTATGGATAGTTCTAGAATACATACTGGCTTGACCTTGTGATGGCTAACGCCCCAACACCCCGCAATCTGCCCCACTGTAGCCTTCCGGATTTGTTCCAAACCGCAACGTGGTGGCGATGCAATGGCGCCTGGTGTTAACCTGCTGCTCCGTGTCTATTGGGCAGCGTCTAGGTCTCTTACCCATCTTGGAGGCTTTCTTTGGTGGTCTGACTAACGCCTCTTATTTGACCCAATGCAAGACGCTAAGGCTTGCACGCGCCGCACGATAATCCGAAAACAGAATCTCCAAATCATGCTTGCTTCCTTCCTGTTTTGCAAGCCGAGGGTGCCACTGCTGGCTTGCCAGCAGTGTTGTCCTTTTTCGAGAAATAATGAGAAATCCTTTAGAATCAATGTAAGAAAATGCTCTTCCCCCTTTTTGCGACAGCGTGGAATACGCTAGGGTAGGGCAAACAAAATGACCTATGGTTCCCTTACGGTGACACGCAACTATGCGAGAGCATTCATTTTCCTCTATTTCTGAGCTACTTTCCCCACAGGCAACCTATGGCATGGTGCATGGAAGGTTTCAGCCGTTTCATACTGGACATTTACAATACGCCCTGGCGGCTTTGCAGCGTTGTGCGCATCTCATTGTTGGCGTCACGAATCCTGACCCTTCTGCGATCGTCCAAGAACAAACTGACCCCGACCGGCATCGCCCAGAGGCAAACCTGTTTACTTTTTTCGAGCGACAACTCATGATCCGTGGAGCGCTCGCAGAAGAAGGAGTTGATTTGTCCCGTGTTTCGATTGTTCCATTTCCCATTCATCACCAGGAACGTTGGCGTTACTACTGCCCGCGAGAAGCGATCCAGTTCATGAGGCTCTTTTCTGCTTGGGGAGAAGAGAAACGGCGACGCTTCCTCGCAATGGGATGGACGGTCGAAGTCCTCGATGTCGGCGCGGCAAAGCAAGTCAGTGGAAGCGAAGTCCGTCTCCGGTTGCGTGACGGATATGGGTGGCAAGATTGCGTGCCCCTAGCCGTTGTAAAAATCCTTGACGAGATCAAGGCGGTTGAACGCCTCCAGACCACAGCAGGAATGTCTGAACGCTGAACTGATAGTGATGTCGTCGGTTGAAGATGGATGAATTTTACATAGGACGCCGCAGATGAACAAACACGAAGTGAGTAATCAACCGCAAAAAAACCGGTGGCGCTTCAGTTCCAGATGGGCAAGTTTTGGCATTGCGCTTTTCATAGCTTGTGGTCTAGCAGGGGTGAGACGTGAAGCGCCTGAGTACCTCGAGCTTTTGGAACTGCGGGCGATCGATTTCCGTTTGCAATTTCGTGGCCTCATCCCCATTGGAGACGAAGTAGTCATTGCCAGTATCGACGAGAAGAGTGTGACTGACTTGGGGCGCTGGCCGTGGCCCCGCTCCCTCTTAGCAACGCTGATTTCTCAGCTGACTCAAATGGGAGCCGAAACTATCGGTCTTGATATTGTTTTTGCCGAGCCGCAACCAGAGGATGATGACGAACTTGCCCAGGCGATTCGTCGTTCAGGCAAAGTCGTGCTTGGCTATTTTCTCGAAGAGGAACGAAGAGGCTGGCAAGCGTCAACACCATCCCCGGCGCCGACCGAAAAACAGGATGAGAGTAATCTACTGCTGGCTTCCGAATATAATGTGGTGCAGTTCGACACGGCCGAGGCTCTTGGGAAGCAGCACTTGCCTGAGGCCTCTCGGATAGTCGGCAATATCGCGCTCATTTCGGCTGCAGCTACGCACGCGGGATTCTTCACGGTGAGCCCGGACCCCGATGGCATCTATCGACGCATTCCTCTTGCAATCCAACATGAGGAGAGAATACTGACTCCCTTGAGCTTGGAAGCGCTGCGCGTGTATCTGCATGATCCTCAGTTGAGCATTGCCTTTGACAAAGGGGGCGACGCCAGGGTCAGCTTTGCTCAAAATGACCTTTCCGTAACTGAGGATGGTAAACTGTGGATTAACTATGCAGGCCCTGCTCGCACCTTTCCTCACTACTCAGCCTCCGACCTCATAGCTGGGCAAATTGCCGCCGAGAAAGTTAAAGGGAAAATTGTATTGATTGGCGCCACTGCTGTCGGGATTTATGATTTGCGGGCGACGCCTTTTGACGTTGCTTTCCCTGGAGTGGAGACGCACGCTAATACTATCAACAATATCCTCCATCAGAATTTCTTAATACGTCCTTGGTGGCTGATTCCGGCGGATATGGGCGTCCTTCTTCTCCTTGGCCTGCTCTTGGGTGCTATTCTGGCTGGATTGAAGGGCGTGTGGGGGATTCTCTTAAGCATTGGCGTGTTGTCGGCGTACTTCTGGGAAAGCCAACTGTTCTTCGTGCAGTCGAACGTGCCCCTGAGCGTCGTCTACCCCGTCCTCCTCGGTTTTATTACGTATCCGAGCGTGACGCTGTTTCACTATATGACAGAAGAACGGGAAAAGCGGCGTGTCCGTGACGCCTTCAGTCTGTATCTCCATCCTGAAGTGGCGCGCATGGTGAGCGACAATCCAGCGCTTTTGCACTTGGGAGGAGAGAAGCGAGAACTCACTGTGATGTTTACTGACATCCGGGGATTCACTTCTATTTCGGAGACGTTCGACCCGGAAGCGCTCGTAGAGTTTCTCAATGAATACTTGGGGGCTATGACTGATATTGTTTTTCAGCACGATGGGCTTCTTGATAAATATATTGGCGACGCGATCATGGCGTTATGGGGAGCCCCCTTTCCAAAACCTGACCATGCAGCGCAGGCGTGCCGGACGGCGTTAGGTATGATTGAAAGCCTACGCGAATTGCAGCAGGACTGGTTACGACGTGGACTGCCTCCGCTCGAAATTGGCGTCGGTATCAACACGGGGCCGATGGTTGTCGGTAATATGGGCTCAAGCCAGCGGTTCAACTACACGGCAATGGGAGATCACGTAAACCTCGGTTCACGGTTAGAAGGGCTCAATAAGTTCTATAGCACGCGCATTCTGTTGAGCGAATTCACCCGAGCTGAAATTGGAGACGAGTTTCTATTGCGAGAAATCGACGCCGTACGCGTCAAGGGTAAACAGCAGCCGGTGACCATCTTTGAATTGCTTGCGTACGCCAATGGAGATGGGAAAGCGTATCAGTTCCAAGCTGAGTTCGCGGAAGCGCTCAAAGCCTATAAGGAGAAACAGTGGGAAGTTGCATTGCAGCGCTTCTCGGAGTTTCTCAACGCGCACCCCGATGATGGTCCGGCGCAAATTTATCAAGAACGCTGTCGTTTGCTCCTCGATGAGCCGCCGCCGCCAGACTGGGACGGGGTGTTCGTCATGGAGAGTAAATAAGGTGTTGAGTTCTGGGCAAAAGCAGCAATTCGTTGCTGCTTTTACCTTTGACCAGGCAATCTCGATGCAGTTGGGGGCGCTGCCGAGCCGCGGCAATTCCCAAACCCAGGACGCGGAGAGCACATGA
>CAZUFQ010000812.1:1021-3523 GCA_964618735.1 uncultured Enterobacteriaceae bacterium | reverse complement strand
GGGCCGACTGAAACTTTTTTCCTATGCTTACACACCGGGTCGCTTCGCCCGGGGCATAACCAAGAAAAGCGTAGTCTTTGCCTTTTTTTTTGCCGCTTTTTTGAGCGATCTGAGAAAATGCAGTTTCGGCGAGTCCTGTGCCTGCCGGCCACAGGGTCATACCCAATACTTTCAAATTTTTGCGGAACGCGTGTCGCAACAACGCAATCGCCATTGGATACAGTTCTGGTTTTCCGCCCGGCTCAAAGTCAAGGGAAAGCAAAAACACTGAACCCTCCGGCAGCTGTTCGAGATGATCATAGATTTTTCTCACTTCTGGTGAGACGCGAATAGGTAGACCAACGGGGTAGAGCAGCGGCAGCAAAGTGGCGAGGCCGACCAACAAAAAGATGATCCGGCGGTCAAGGCGAAGGAGGCGATGGGCAAAGTCAGACATGGATCAGTCCACAGTTCGCGGTCCACAGTCTGCCGTCGGAGACGACCACAAAGAGCCACAAAAACGAACTTCTCCATTTTTGACTTTTGACTTTTGACTTTTGACTTTTGATTTCTGATTTCACGAATCTTTCCCCTCTCCTAAATGCGCCCGTTCGATGCCGCAAATGATCTTGATTGAAGTGGCGATGCCGCCAAGGCTGACGCCGATAAGAATGCCTCGTTGAGCCGCGGTATTCGGGACGTTCATGATCCAGTCTGAAACCTGTCCAATCCATGAAATAAGGTATTCGCCAAGGGGAACGCGTCCGCTCATCACCAGAATGGCGGAAAGCAGCAGAACGGTCGCTTCAGGCGTGCGCGCACGAAAGGCGCGATAGGCTGCCGAAGCGACGAAGAACGCCAGGAGAGAAAACATCGTGCCTTGCAGCGCCACCATGACGTTATTGTAGAGCCAGCCAAACACAGAACCTTCGGTCTTTCCACCCGACCACAGGCCGGCGCCGAGCATGACAAACATCGAAAGGAACAGAACGATGCTGTAACCCCAGCCCGCCTCTTTCCGTTTGATCTTGAGATAATGCGTGTATAAGAGGCTTCCCACGCCGAGGATAATGGCGAACCCGGAGATAATCTGGATCCACACCGATGCTTCGCTCAGCAGAGTTTCTGAGGCCGGATGCGGCACGTAATATTGAGCGGCGAAGAGCACCCCGGTGATAAAGGTGATAGCAATAGGAAGTGAGCGTTTCCAAAAAATCACGAGGTATTCCTATTTGAAGTCGCTGAACAGTTGAAACAACGGGCGAAACATTGGGGCGCCGACGATTTCTCCTATGGTGAGCAGCACAGCGCCAAGGACCATCACCGTCAACAACACCGCTTTACCAATATCTTGTGCGCGCAGCGTGCCGACCAAAGCTGGTTCGCGCGATAGATAGGCGCTCGCCGCATACAGCTCTTCTCCAATTAAGGTGTAGTCACAGGTCGTGACAAAAAACGGCAACTGATGTTCCGCGTCGGTGCCGGCAATTTGGATAGCGCCGGTAGCAGCGCCAGTCTCCGCCAGCAGCAGCGATTCCGCATAATAGTAGCCCATAAAAAAATTGGCGGCGGGCTTCTCGCGCAACATCATCCCATCGACTGCAGCGGTATACGCAAATTGGTCGCGGGTGATAAAAAAGTTGGCGTCCTCTTTATAGGCGTCCGGACGCCCCGCCGCGAGATACGACTCTCTTACCATTTCTTGACAGATCGCCATGACAATAGGAGCGCGATGGGGAATTTTAATGTCCGCTCCATACGAAGCGACGCGTTTGGCGACTTCACCTAAAATCACCGTTGCCGCAATAGTGGCGAGACTTGACGGATCTCCGCCGCCGCCTAATTCGCCGCTGCCTGTGAGATAGAGAACGGGGCGACCCATCTCGGTTGCGCGTCCCACCGCCTCATCAACGGCGTCGAGCCCAGGAATGCGTCGCAGAAAAATGTTGGGATTGGTGCGCGCCCGGTGGATGGACACGATGACCGTGACGCCGAAGATGAGCATTAGCAGCAGATTGTTCAATTTTGTCCAGTTGAAAAAATTTGCGCGCGGCGCCGCAGCAACGACGGGACTCTCTGTGCTTTCCTGACCACGCACAAGCGCAACTTTGAAGAAATAGACTCTATCGTTGGCGAGTTGGCCATCACCGGCGGATTTGACTTGAAAAAAATGCCGATCCTGGCGTTTCTCGCCCCACGCCCACCAGGGGCTTGTCACTTCGGTTTCATAGTGGGTGTTGGCCGGGAATTCAGCAAGCTGAGTGAAGGTTCCGTCTGGGCGATCACTAAACGTAATACGATATCCCGCGTTCGCTTCATCAAATGGCGACGCAGCCCAACGTAATCCCACACTTCCGCCGCTATCGCTCGGCATATCGAACGCTTCCAGCGAAGACGGCGCTTCGAGAGCGAAGGCTGAAGCCCAAAGCAAAGCGACTAACCAAAGGGCAATGATTACGAGACAACCACCGGATTAAAAATAAATGTACACCGGTGAACTCGTCATGTCCACAGATCAGAGAA
>CAZUFQ010000812.1:0-1011 GCA_964618735.1 uncultured Enterobacteriaceae bacterium | reverse complement strand
GCAGGGAAAATATTTGGCGACCGGTAGAGCGGTCATTCCCTGGACACGGCGAATCAATGAAGTATAACTGAAAGCAAGTGCGGAATCTCCCTGGATGCCCGCCTGCGCGGGCATGACGAACCCTAGCCCTCCCTCATTAGTGCAGCAAACTACTAGTCTTCGTCTTTCAAGTTGTAGCTCCTTCCTCACGGTCACTCCTCAATCATTTCTACATTCGCGCGTGGAATCGTCACCTCGCGTCCATCTGGCAACGCGGCAACCAAAACGCGCACCTGACTCTCAGTCGGTATTTGCTGTAATTCCGCCGGCAACATCTTCACTTGCGCAAGCACGCCAAAATAGGGCTCACGAATGATGCGGATCGTGTCGCCAACTTGGATGCCTTTTTCGGCGACTTGGAACTTGGAACTCGAAACTTGCAACTGTGTATTCTGCTCCAAGGGAATGATAATTTCTGGGCGAATCACTCCCGCTCGGATCTGGGTGGCGCCGCTACAAGACGCTTGCTGCCCGATTTTCGCAGCAAGAAGATCGAACGTGCGCTTGGCCATAGGAATGGTCCCGAATCCTTCAGTGGTAAGAAGCGTAAACCCAATCTTTTCTGCGCCGGTAATGGCTACGCCGAGATCATAGCCTAATAGTTCTTTGAGATCGTGATCGTGTACCCCGCCCACAACCAAAGCGCGCACCCCAAGGGCGCGAGCACGGGCAAAAGCCTCGCGATGGGCAAGTGCGCCGCCGACGACAATCTGACCCTGATGTTCGGGGCGAAGGTGGTCAGCTGTGAGAGGTTCACTCGGACTCTGCACCGCTAGCGCTATCGCGCCGTGCGTTTCTCCTCCTACCCCGAAGATCCCTTGGATAAACGCACAGCGGGATTCAACTGTCACACCTTGATGAGGCGCCACTTCGACGATATCGCCCTCAAGGTAAGCCGTCAGTCGAATCGTTTCCGGTGGTTCGCGGAGAAAGACCTGACCGGTGAGATGAGAGACGCTCTCGATCCGCCCG